>CAYGQI010000004.1:24203-26221 GCA_964351925.1 uncultured Anaerolineales bacterium
AACTCAGCGCGCCTGGCCGCGGCAGACGCCAAGAGGCAGATACTCGAGGCGGCCGCAGAAAGTATGGGCGAAAGCGTCGAGGACCTGGACATGAAGGAGGGGAGGATCTACCGCAAGGGCGAGCCCGAGGAGTGGATTGCGTTTGAGAAGACGGTCCGCGGCAAACACTTCCGCCCGGACGGCGATGTCGTCTTGGCGAGGGGGTGGTACGAACCACCCACAGAGAAGCAGGACAAGGAGTACCGTGGCAACATCTCGGCTACCTACGGCTTTGCAGCCCAGGCTGTGGAGGTCGAGGTGGACACCGAGACCGGGGAGGTCAAGGTCCTGAAGATCGCGGCAGCTCACGACGTGGGGCGCGCCATCAATCCCATGGCGGTGGAGGGTCAGATCCACGGCGGGATATCCATGGGCCTTGGCTACGGTCTCTATGAGGAACTGGTGGTGCAGGAAGGGCAAGTGCTCAATCCGAACTTCGCTGACTACTCCCTGCCCACTGCCCTGGACATGCCTGAGATCGATTCCATCATTATTGAGACGGACGACCCTGCGGGGCCTTTCGGGGCCAAGGGCATGGCGGAGCCTGCCTGCATACCGACGGCTCCTGCCATTGCCAACGCCGTCTACGATGCGGTCGGTGTGAGGATTCGTGACCTGCCCATCACCTCGGAGAAGGTCTTGAAAGCCCTGAAGGAGAAGCAAGCTAAGGCCGAGGAGGAGAAATGAACGACCTGTTCGCCGATATCACTGTGTTGAGTGTGGAGCAGGCCACCGTCCTGCCCTATCTCACCTACAGGTTGGCCGCCGAGGGCATGGAGGTGATCAGGATCGAGCATCCAGAACGGGCTGACCCCAATCGCTTCGTGGGCAGCAACGTCTTGGGGGAGGAGGCCATGGACAGCTATTTCCTTCCCAACAATGCGGGCAAGAAGGCGATCACTCTGAACCTGGGTGGCGACGAGGGCAAGGCGATCCTCAGAGACCTCATGCTCATGCTCGACGTGGACATCTTCGCCTCCAACCAGTTGCCGCGCAACTATCCCAAGTTGGGGATAGGGTACGAGGATCTGAGGGCGATCAAGGACGACATCATCTGGGTGGGCATGACTGGCTTTGGGCCGGACAGCAATGAAGCGGCTTATGACCCTATCCTGCAAGCGCGGGCTGGGATCATGGATCTGACTGGTGAACGCGATGGCGTGCCACAGGTGTTTGGGCTGCCCATGGCTGACCTGGGGGCCAGCGAGCAAGGCTACGGGCAGATCATGAGAGCGTTGTACCTCCGAGAGGCTACTGGTGAAGGCTCGCGCGTGGATATCTCCATGTTCCAGAGCCTGGTCTCCTGGGAGGTGAATCCAATCATGCTCACCAAGAGCTTCGGCGCTACAATCACACGCCGAGGGAATACACACGAGTTCTTCGCCCCAGTTTCTGTCTACGAGACCGCGGATGGCTACGTCTACATCGCTGTGGGCAACGACAGGCAATGGCAGGCTATGGCCGAGCTGTCGGGGTTCGAGTCACTTCACAGGGAGGAGCGCAAGACCAACGCCGGGCGGATAGCAGATGTGGAGCGCTTGAATGAGGAGATCAATGAGATAACCAGAGCCAGGAGCACGGAGGATCTGATCAAACTGTTCCGTAGCATAACGGTCCCGATCTCCACCGTGAGTCGCATCGAGGACGTGATTGAGGATCCTCTTATCAAGGACAAGATGATCACGGCGAAGGATCCGCGTACTGGCACCGAGGTGTTCCTGCCACCGACCCCAGTCACTACCCCATACCTGGAGTCCTGCGGCATGAGACTCTCCTTTCCACCGCGCGTGGGTGAGCACAACGAGGAGATCTACGGTGGCGTTCTGGGCTATGACCGGAAGAGGATTAGGGGGCTCAAGGAGGCGGGGGTCATCTAGTGGCTGCCCGTAGCGGGAGATTGGTGTGGGCCATTGCTTCAGCGAACAACAGGAACTCCTCCGGCGAAGCGTAGCGGAGTTTGTGGACAAAGAGGTTGTGCC
>CAYGQI010000004.1:26321-28553 GCA_964351925.1 uncultured Anaerolineales bacterium
CCGGCCATCAGGGGAGAGAAGCTGGGAGTGATCGCCATGACGGAACCAGACGCCGGCTCAGATCTGGGAGCGATCAAGACCACGGCCCGGCGAGATGGTGATGACTATGTGCTCAACGGCAGGAAGCTGTGGATCACCAATGCTGCACTGGCCGCTTTCTTCACGGTTGCCGCCAAGACCGATCCCCAGGCTGGGTTCAAGGGCATTGACATGTTCCTGGTGGAGAGAGAAACACCAGGTGTCAGCATCGGCAGGGATATCGCCAAGATGTCGGTGCTCGGCCAGGGTGCTGGCGAGTTAGTGCTGGAGGAGTGTCGTATTCCTGCGGACCATCTCTTCGGCCAGGAGGGCACGGGTTCTCGAAACCTCGAGGCACTACTGGCGGAGATTCGGATCATGATGGGCTCTCTCAGCATCGGGCTGGGCCGTGCCGCTCTGGACGCAGCTGTGAAATACTCCCAGGAGAGGATACAGTTCGGGCGCCCCATCGCCAGCTTCCAGGCTGTCTCTCACAGGCTGGCGGACATGGCCACCCAGTTGGAGGCAGCGCGGCTGATGGTGTATCGTGCCGCGTCGCTTCTCGACCGGGGAGTGCGCGACATGAAGCTGGCGTCCATGGCCAAGCTTTTCGCCTCAGAGATGGCCAACCAGGTGGCAGACGGGGCATCCCGGGTTTTCGCCAGCTACGGCCTGGCGGCGGAGTATCCAGTGCAGCGTTACTTCCGCGATGCGCGGTTCCTGTTGCTTGGAGGAGGAACGTCAGAGGTGTTGCGCGGCATCATCGCGCGCCAAATGGGATTGTGAGGTCGGGCGCGAAACCAGGGACGGTATCAGCGTCGAAGGGAGTTGAGGAGCGATGGATTTCAACTTCACCCCCGAACAGGAACTCTTCCGCCAGAGTGTGAGGGAGTTCGCAGACAGGTATGTCAGACCCCGCATCAAAGAGATGGAGGACAACAAGGACGTCCCTAGGGACTTGCTGGAGCGGATAGCCCAGCAGGGCTTCTATGGCCTACGCTACGCAGAGGAGTGGGGTGGCGAGGGAGGCGATAACGTGATGTTCGCCATCCTCAACGAGGAACTGGCGCGCTGCTACATGAGTGTGGCAGCCAGAGTGATGATGCAGTGCCTGATGGGCACGGAGTTCATCAACCTCTGTGGCACTGAGCAGCAGAAACGCGACTACCTGGTCCCGGCCATCAGGGGCGAGAAGTACGGAACCATGTGCATGACCGAACCAGCTGGCGGGACCGACCTGGGTGCCATGGAAACGACCGCCGTGCGAGACGGGGATGAGTACGTGATCAATGGTCAGAAAAGCTGGATCACCGGCGCTCACGCGGTGGACTTCTATACAGTAGCTGCCAAGACAGACCCCGAAGCCGGGTTCAGGGGAGTGGATCTGTTTCTGGTGGAGAAGGATCGACCAGGCGTAGAGGTAGGCAAGAAGATCGACAAACTGATCGCCTTCGCCTCGGGATGCTATGACCTCTACTTCCATGAGGTGCGGGTCCCTGCGGATCACCTGTTCGGCGGTGAGGAGGGCCAGGGGTTCGCGCTGCTGCGGAACATACTCAACGATATCCGGGTCCACACCGCCGCGCTGGGGCTGGGAATAGCCCAGGCTGCGTACGAGGAATCGCTGGAGTACGCCAAGCAAAGAGTGGCATACGGACGGCCCATCATCAAGTGGCAGGCCATACAACACGATTTGGCCAAGATGAGGGTCGACATAGATGCGGCCAAGTTGATGATCTACTACGCTGCCTGGCGGATAGACCAGGGTTTGCCGGTTAACATAGAGGCAGCCACGTGCAAGTACTTCATCACCGAGGCGGTGCTGCGCATCGTCGATGATGCAACCCGCATCTTTGGTGCCTATGGTGCCGCCATGGACATGAACATCCAGAGGTACTTCCGCGATGCCAGGTGGCTCCTGTACGGGGCCGGCACCCAAACCATTATCCTCAATATCATTGCGGCTGAGATAGACAAAGAGTAAGGGGAGGGATTGGCGATGCAGCTGCCTAGCTTCCAGCATCTGCAACCCAGTTCACTGGACGAAGCTTTGGGGTTTCTGGCCGAGTATGGCGAGCGGGCCAGGGTCATCGCGGGGGGCACAGAGCTGCTGGTGTCCATGAAGCAGAGGTTGCTTGTCCCTGAGTACCTGGTGAATCTCAAGGCGGTTCCAGAACTGGACTACATCAGTCAGGACGACGGAGGTCTGCGCAT
>CAYGQI010000004.1:28653-29961 GCA_964351925.1 uncultured Anaerolineales bacterium
GTCAGGAAGGGGAGTGAGCGAGAGATCACTCTTGCTGAGCTGTACACCGGAGAGGGCAAACAGCCTGTGGCGCTGGAGCCGAATGAGATTGTGGCGGAGCTGCGAGTGCCGGCCTCCATGGCCGGCGCAGGTGGAGACTACCAGAAGTTGCGCTATCGGGGGTCCTTGGACTTCCCTCTTGTTGGCGTGGCGGCAGTGCTGAGTAGGAATGGCTCAGGCGCCTGTGCAAGAGCCAGGGTCGCACTGACGGCTGTCGGCACTGGCCCGGTCGTGGTCGATGAGGCCACCAGGCTTCTCGAAGGCCAGCAGGTGAACGAGAAGTTGGTCGCGCAGGCCGCCGATGCTGCCTATGAGGCGGCCCGCCCAGTCAACAACGTGGGTAGTGAGGCATCGTACAGGAGGAAGATGGTACGAGTACTCACCCGCAGGGCGATACTTAATGCGTGGGGGAAGGAGTAGGCCATGGAGAAGCGGCTTGTCCGGCTGAAGGTCAACGGTGAGGAGCGCGATGTCGCAGTCTCGCCCAACGAGACCCTGGCTGAGGTACTGCGGGAGAGGCTGGAGCTGACGGGAACGAAGATGGGATGCGGCGAGGGAGCGTGCGGAACATGCACGGTGCTGTTGGACGGAAAGCCGGTGCGCTCGTGCCTGACTCTGGCGGTCGAGGTTCAGGATAAGGAGATAGTGACCATCGAAGGCCTGTCTGAGGGGGCGGAACTCCATCCTGTGCAGAAGGCCTTCATCGAACATGGGGCCATTCAGTGCGGTTTCTGTAGTCCAGCCATGATCCTGACGAGCAAGGCCCTCCTGGATGAGAACCCTCAGCCAACCGAGGAAGAGGTCAGGCGTGCCATCTCCGGCGTGGTGTGTCGCTGTACCGGCTACGCGAAGATCGTCGAAGCGATCTTGGCGGCGTCGGATAGTATGTAAGGGGAGAGGGTGCACAATGACAGAACATGAGCTCGTAGGCCGGCGTGTTGTCAGGACCGATTCGCTTGCCAAGGCGACCGGAGAGGCTAGATACACCGCTGACTTGACCCTTCCCCGGATGCTTCAGGCAAAGGTGCTGAGGAGCCCACATGCCCATGCCCGGATCCTGCACATCGACACCAGCAAGGCAGAGAAGCTGAGAGGCGTCAAGGCGGTCGTCACCGGAAAGGATGCAGCCGGCGTGAAGTGGGGGGTGTTCAGCTACACTCGCGATCATGAGTTGCTGCCAGCGAACAAGGTACGCTACATCGCTGAAGACGTGGCGGCTGTCGCGGCGGAGGACGAGGAGACCGCGCTGGAGGCGCTGGAGTTGATCGA
>CAYGQI010000005.1:0-7125 GCA_964351925.1 uncultured Anaerolineales bacterium
CGTGCCGGTCTCCCAGATGTACTGTCCCGTGCGCAGATGCCACCAGAAGTCGGGGTCCACTATGGGCCGTACGGCCATGACGAACAGGCACAGGAGCAAGACCAGAGTCATCAGCCGCGCGGTGCTCAGCGCCGCGAGCGGCTCTTTCAGCCTCATCCTGCCTTTGCTCCTAACCGGCCTCTCTGGCCTGCCTGCGCCACGGGAGCCGTCATCCGCCCGATGCTGTCTTCTCTATCTCGAAGAGTTGAGGTCCCACTTCTCGCACAGCGTAGCCATCTGAGACACCTGCGGGATCGACGATTCCCCTGCGAGGTACGGGATAGGTAACCACTGCGTATCTGTCGATGCCGTTGCGCGCGAAGGTCTCTGTGAGTCTCTGGTACTCCTCTTGGCTGCGGACATAGAAGAACTCTTTCTGGTAGAAGAGGGGGGCCGCGTACTGTGCCAGTCCGAACTCATCACTGACTATCCAGGTGGAGTCGAGTCGAGCCGTGCTCTCGATCAGTTGCCTGTCTCTGGTCTTGACCATGTTCATCACGCGGATCCCGCAGGCCTGGAACACCAGGCTGACCCCGAGTGTGGCGGCCAGGCAGGCCCCCAGAAGGGTGCCCATCGACGATGATCTGGCCGTCGCGCTGAGTGCTTGGCCATTCCTCAAGGCCAGCACAGCGGCGAGGGGATAGATGGGCAGGAGGAAGCGGGGCCCCCATTGAAGCCCCGGATCCACCGGGGTCGCGATACACACCACGATGATGTAGCCGAAGCAGGCCGCCAGCGCCAAGCGCCGACTATCCCCGTCCTCCTGCTGCGGAATGCCGCCGAAACTGAAGGCTAGAAAAGGGGTGGTCGCAATCAAGCCGCCGAGTGGCCTGCCGGACCAGGCTTCGACGAGATTCGGTACGCTACAGAGCAGCAAAGCTCCGAAGGCTGCCATGACCAGGACAGGCTTGTGTCTGAGTGCTGGGCTCCAGAGAACCAGAGTTGCAGAGGCAAAAGCGATGGCGTACAGCAAAGTGACCAGCGGGTTGGGGTTGGCCTCCAGCAGCGTGTAGTAGACGATAGCCAGTCGGTTTGTGGTCACGGGGAGCTCCTCGCCGAGCGAGGCGAAGTGACCCACGTGTGGGCCGATAGGATTTCCGTATACCATGGCTTGAAAGAGCCAGAGTGGGAGGAGCGCTGCCAGAATGCCAAGGCACAGAAGCAGGGTGTCGCGGCCCCGTCGGCCGCCGAACAGGAAGTATACGACGGGCGTGACGGCGGCCAAGGCGTATAATTCGGTACGCGCCCAGATCGAAACGCCCAGTATCGCGCCGCCAGCCAGCAGCCATCTGCGGTCGCGTTGGAGGAGGGTGCGAATCACCAGTAGTAGGGCCACAGTGGCCAGTAGAGTGCCCAGCGTGTGATCCCAAAACAGGAGGCTGTAGAACAGTAGCGGTGTACACAGTCCAAGGACAAGAATGGAGGACGATCCACGAGCACCCAGCAGTCTTGCGAGCCACCAGGTGACGAGCACTGTTGCCAGCCCCGAGACAACAGGTATTACATAGAGACCCGCGTAGCCTAGCAGCCCGTACAAAGGCGTGGCCAAAAGCGGGAAGAAGACCGGATAGGCCGCGAAGATCCTTTCACTTTGGATCAGCGGGGGAGGGTTGTTGATGGGCAGAAAACTGAGATCTGGATCCAACCAGCGACCTGGATAATCGATGGTAAAGTCAGAGCATCCCTTCCGCAGGAAGTTCTGGACCTGGATCAACTTCAACCCCTCGTCGCTACTGAAGAAGGCGGCCTTCGGGAGAACAGTGAAGGCGAGGCCAGCGTACAAGACGGCGACAAAGGCCAGCGCAGGAAGAGGACTTCTCATTTGACGCCATTGTAGCCGCGTTGCGGGCATGCTGCAAGGCCGTGCCACTCCCGCCAATACCTGCCGATTCCAACAGCCGGTGTCGGGCCATGTACACCCTTGTCTGTCCGGGGTGCTTGGGGTACAATTGGCCCCGATGCGCGGTCACGTCTCTGAACCTTTGACTGTGCAATGAGGCGGCACGATGGCTGGCGGGCTTGAGGCATTCTACAGACTGCAGTCGATAGACGCAGAGATCGATGAGAAGCGAGAGACCCTGCGTGGCATCGAAAAGCGGTTGGCGGACAACAAAGAGCTCTTGGCAGCCGAGGAAGCGGCACGAGAAATCCGGGAGACCCTCCGGGAGTTGCGGAGCAGGTTGCGCGGTCTGGAGCTGGATCTGGGGGAGGTGGCAGCGAAGATCGCATTGACCGAAAGCGCGCTGTACGGAGGGGAGGTCAGCAATCCCAAGGAACTGGCCGGCATGGAACAGGAACTGGAGTACTTGCGGCGACGCCGGTCGGTCGTTGAGGACGACACGTTGCACCTCATGGCGGAGGTAGAGGAGCAGGAGGAGACCCTCAGAGCCGCTCGCGAGCGCCTGACCCATGGCGAGGAACAATGGGAAGAAGTCAGAGGGGTTCTTCTCGAGGGGGGAGAGCAACTGCGCTCGCGCCTCACTGTGCTCGAGGCACAGAGGGAGGAGATCGCGCAGACGGTCTCTGCCAGAGATCTTGCTACCTATGAAGGCCTGCGTCAGCAGAAGGGTGGACAGGCAGTGGCTCTTCTTGAGAATGGGATATGCCAGGGCTGCCGTGTTGCCTTACCAACCAGTGTTGCCCAACGCGTGCGGCGCGGCAGCGAGGTGGTGTATTGCGGGAGTTGCCAGCGTATCCTCTACTCGGCCCACTAGTCCCACGTTCGTGCCAGGGGCGGCGTCATAGGAGAAGGCGTGGTCAACACAGAGGGGTCAGCCAATCCATACTCAGCAGATAGGCCGGCGGTCGAGGAAACGCAGTTCTTCGGACGAGAGAAGGAGCTAGAGCGGGCTACCGAGGTGCTGGGTGCGACGGGCACAAGAAGAGTGCTCGTGGTTCAGGGTAGCTATCGCATCGGCAAGACCTCGTTCCTTCATCAGTTGCGGCGCCGGCTTCCTCAGCGAGCCTTCGTGATCGATCTGTCAGGAGAGAAGGACGGTAGACTTGGCTACCTCCTCTGGCGCTCCGGCACCATCATTGCAGCGGCGATGCAGGAGGAGATGGGAAGCTCGTTCCCCAAGCCTGAGGTGAACGACTTTCTTACGGACGCCAGCTTTTTCCACGTTGTCTTCCTGCCGACGGTCTACAAGGCACTCAAGCGGAGACGTTTGGTCCTGGCCTTCGATGGCCTCGATGCGCCCAAAGACCCGGAGGGCAAGCCGAGAGAGGCCTTCTTCGCCTACCTCGATACCTTGATGGAGTCCGGGCTGAATCTGAGCCTCGTCATAACCACGGAGGACTGGCCTGAGCAGAACTCCTCGCTGTTCGAGAACGCATACCATCTTCGGCTGGGACCCCTGGATGGTGCCGCGGCGACGGATCTGGTGGTCGAACCCGCCCGCGACACACTCAATTTCGACTATCAGGCCGTGAGGCGGGTTCTGGAGCTCTCCTCTGGCCACCCTTACTTCGCGCAGCTTCTTTGCCATGCCATCTTTGAGCGGTGCGCCGTTGATGGGCGGGTGTCGGAGAAGGATGTGGAAGCTGTGATCGATAGTGTCCTGGATGTGGCATCACCCTACATGGAGCGCATGTGGAACGGTGCCTCCTCAGGAGCGAGGACTGTGCTTGCGGCTCTTGCCGCCCTGCGTGGAGTAAGAGGTATCTTCCTGGAGCAGGATCTAGCATATGCGCTGAGGCGTAGAGGCACCGCGCTATCTTCCACCGAGATCCGGCAGGCGTGTGAGGAACTTGTAGAAAAGGATGTGTTGGAAGCGTTGGGCGCGATGAGCTATCGGTTCAGGGTAGAACTGGTGAAGAAGTGGCTGGTGGCCCGACGAGAGGTAGAGTCGCTACTGGAGCTTAGTGGGACAAGAAAGGTCGCGTCTTCCGCCGGGGACTGGATAGGCAGGTTTCTCTGGCCCCTGATCGGTCTGCTCGCGCTCACCGCGATTGTGTTCGCGTGCCTGCTCTCGTGGCCGCCTATCAGCGGCGGCGGGAAAGCAGTTGCGTCACCGGACCAACCCACAGAGACGTCTTCGTTATCGTACACGCTGGTTACGCCCACGCCGAACTTGGGATTCACTCCTACTCCAGTGCCCAGTCCGAGAAGACCGACGCTGGAGATCGCATACATGGCATGGGATGAAGACTCCGACAGCTGGGACATCTACGCCATGTCCAGGGATGGGTCTTTGGTGGAACAATTGACGGACAACGATGATGAGGATGGTTCTCCGGTCTGGGCACCGGACCATACCTGGCTGGCGTTCGTGTCGGGGCGGGACGGCAACCAGGAGATCTATCGTGCGAACATGGATGGTACGGGGGCAGTGAACCTGACCAGGAACGCCGCCGCCGACTGGACTCCCTCGGTTTCGCCGGATGGAACCAGGATCGTCTTTTCCTCGCTTCGTGACGGCAACTGGGAACTGTACTTGATGGACGCCGACGGCTCTCAGCCAGCAAGGATGACTTTCAATCAAGAGCCGGACTACGCCCCAGCCTGGTCACCGGACGGTTCGAAGATAGCGTTCGTGTCCGAACGGGATGGGAATCTGGAGATCTACGTGATGGACGCTGACGGATCGCAGGAGTCGCGTCTGACCTTCAACGACGCGCTGGATCTGGCTCCAGCCTGGTCTCCTGATGGCTCCCTCATCGCCTTCGAGTCCTATCGGGATGGCAACATGGAGATATACGTGATGAACGCCGATGGGAGTGAACAAAGGAATCTCACAGAGTACCCGCTGGCCGATGATCACGGCCCCTCGTGGTCTGATGATGGCTTCGCGCTGCTATTCTATTCGAACCGCGACGGGAACTGGGACCTCTACCTGATGAACCCCCAGGGAGGCGATGCGCGGAATCTCACCAACAGTCCCGGCCCGGAACAGGAGCCCTTTTGGAGCTTCTAGTACCGTTTCTGCCCCGTCTCTTGGTCCGTGGCTGGGCGCATGAGGTCCGAGATTGCGTCGGTCTCCACTCCGTACACCCGCACTGTCTTCCGCCGCGTCTTGTGTCCACTGAGTATCTCAACTTGGCCGTTGCTCACTCCGAGCGTCTTGGCCAGTAGCTTGACGAGTGCCCTATTAGCTCTGTCTTCGATGGGGGGCGCCGCGACGCGGACCTTGAGTACCCCTCCCTCCGAGCCCACGATCTCGCTTCTACTGGCCGCTGGGAGAACGCGGACAGGGAACACCACGGGCGCATCGTTAGGCGGCGCACAGACGCCACTTGCCTTCGAGGGTCTCCCTCGTCTCACCACGGACTGGCCTCACAGACCTTGTATCACGAAGTAGAGTATCTGCTGCACTATCCCTAGCACTACTATGGCGACCATGGGGCTTAGGTCAAGCATGCCCACGGGGGGAATGATGCCGCGAAAAAAGCCCAGGATCGGTTCTGTGACGCGGTATAAGAAGACCGACACTGGATGATAGGGATCAAACCTGAACCACGACAGGATTATCCTGGCCATGATCGCTAGGTAGAAGAAGGTGAAGATCAGGTCGATGGTCTGGAAGGCTATCGCTTGCGCGGTCATAGTTCGTCCTCCTCCTACTTTCTCCTCTCGCTGAAGATGGCGCGCCCTATTCTGAGAATGGTGGCGCCCTCCTCGATGGCGACCTCGAAATCATCGGTCATGCCCATTGACAGATGCTGCCATTGCTGGTTCGGCAACTGCTCCCGAAGTCTGTTGAGAAGTGACCTTACGCGACGAAAGCATGATCGTAGGTCCTCTTCCGGTGCCCCAAACGGAGCCACGGTCATCAATCCCTGCGGTTCGAGGTGGGGAAGGGCCATGATCTCTTGCACGGCCCTCAAGAAATCGTCCAGCAGTCTTCCATGTCCTTCGTGCGCTGCGAAGCCGTATTTGCTGGCCTCTCCAGACACGTTCACTTCCAGTAGTATGGGCAAACGGACAGCTGGTGCTTGGGCGCATCGTTGGCTCATTTCATGAGCCAGTGGGAGACTGTCTACCGATTGGATCACGTCGAAAAGCTGGATCGCTTTCTTCACCTTGTTGCGTTGAAGATGCCCGACCATGTGCCAATTGAGGCCCAAGCCCCTCTCCCTAGACCAGAGGATCTTGGGCTCCGCCTCCTGCACCCGGTTCTCGCCGAACTCTCGCAGTCCGGCCTCCCATGCTTCTGCTATCTTCTCCGCAGGCACGGTCTTGGTCACTGCTACCAGAGTGATCTCAGCCGGACTGCGCCCTGCCCGGCCCGCGGCGGAGGAGATACGTTCGTTGAGTCTGGCGATGTTGTTCTCAACATCGATCATACTGGCATCCTGATGCCCAGGAGAGCGGCGAATCTGCCGGTACTGCCTCCTTCTGCCCGGTGAGAGAAGAACTCATGGGCGAGACATGCCGTGCACAGGCGGCCGGTCTGGACCTCCCGGAGCCCGCAGTCCATTAGTTGCTGGCGGTTTGCCTCCCACAGGTCCAAAGAGAAGTGGCCGTCGCCATTGGGACGGATAGCGCCTTGCCAGTTGGGCAGGGTGGGCCTGATGGCACGTACGACTTCCTCTCCAACCCTGTAGCAGCACGGTCCTATGGCGGGTCCGAGTGCAGCGATCATGGTGGCTGGGTCACTGCCGTAGAACTCCATCATCGTTGATACCATGCGGAAGGCTATCATCGCCGCGGTTCCGCGCCACCCGGCGTGGCCAAGCCCTATGACCCCCCTCTGTGGGTCGTAGAGGAAGATGGGCAGGCAGTCGGCAAAGCGCAGCATGAGAGTGACCCCAGGATCGTCGGCAATCAAGGCATCGGTGCCCGGCATGACTCTGCCCCGATCGCTGGCCGTCACGCAAGCAACATGATTGCTGTGCACCTGCCTTGCGGTAACCAGTTCCGCCCCCTTCACTTGGATCGCCTCCTGCACGAGGCGATGGTTCTCTTCTACGGCACGCGGATCGTCCCCAACCGAGTGCCCTACGTTCAGGGAACGGTATGGGGAGCGACTGACCCCACCGAGCCTGGTGAAGACTGCGTGGGCGATCGCCGGCTGTCGCGCAAAGGCCGGGAAGGTGTAGTATGGGACGTCACCAGCTTCGTGACGAATCATGATGCCCCCTGGC
>CAYGQI010000005.1:7225-9143 GCA_964351925.1 uncultured Anaerolineales bacterium
CGCAGGCCATCTCTCAGGTACTCGAAGCGATGCTCCAGCACCCTGCGAGGTGCCATTGCGGCGCGCTCGAAAGGTGTCTGGGCCTTGGGGACAAAGGGTGTGATGTTGACCGTGATGTGCCGGTGAAAGCGCTTTCTCACGGCGCGCAGCAGCTCGACTATCTCCCTCACGTCCCTGTCGTCCTCGGTCGGAAGGCCAATCATGAAGTACAGTTTCAGATGCGGGAAGTCATGGCGGGCGATCAGTTCCACGGCACGCATGATGTGCTCAGAAGAAATGCCCTTTCTGATCTTGCGGCGCAGGCGGTCGGAGCCAGCCTCCGGAGCGATGGTAACGGTTCGCGCGCCGCTCTCGGACAGGGCTTCAAGTAGCGCGATGGGCAGGGGATCGACCCTGAGAGACGCCACAGATAGCTTGGCGCCGAGGCGCCGAAGGCCTCTCGCCAGACTCTCCAACTGACTGTAGTCGGACAGAGATGCACCTATGAGGCCAAGGGTCTGACGATAGGCAAGGCCCTTCCTGGCTGTGTCCAGCAATACCTCTAGACTCCCCTCACGGACTGGCGAATAAGCAACCCCGGCCAGACAAAAGTGGCAGCCCCGGCCGCAGCCTCTCGTTACCTCCATGAGGTACATGTCCCCGAACTCCGTGTCGTCCGCGATGATTACGGAATGGGCCGGCTGATCGTCCAGGTCAGGCAGCCACTGACGCTGCATCGCGTGGGGAGCACCAGGAGTCGGCCCCATGTCCACCGCGCGCCCATCGTCCCTTTCCAGGTCATGAAAGCGAGGCACGTAGAGTCCAGGGAGCATGGCTATGCGCCGGAGGAGGTCGTCACGTTGGAGTTCCGCACCTTCAAGCAGCGTTTCAACCAATGAAGGGACGATAACCTCACCCTCGCCGATGGCGAAGGCGTCTATCAGGGAAGCCAGAGGCTGAGGATTGGCCATGACACATGGTCCGCCGGCGATCAGGATGGGCTGTCCTTCCCCTCGCGTCTCGCTCGACAGGGGGATGCCGGATCGGCGCAGCATCGCGACAAGGTTCAGGTAGTCCAGTTCAAAGGACAGCGAGACGGCCAGAATGGTGAAATCACGTAGCGGTCTCTGAGACTCTAGCGACACGGGAACGATAGTATCGCTGTTGCAGAAGACTCTCTCACAGGCGACGCCAGGGTACTGGTTGAAGAGTCGATAGAGGACGTGGACTCCCAAATTGGACATCCCAATGTAGTAGGAATTGGGGTACACGAGGGCGACGGGCAGGCGTCCGCCCCAGTCCTTGACTACCGCGCCCTGTTCTCGGGCAAGTCTCTCTCTGGCTCGGGAGATGGTCTTCCAGGTCAAATGCTGTCTCCTGGGGTCAAGTCTATCACAGCGAATGGGCCAAAGCAACCAAACGTGTTTCGAGAGGTGAACGAGAAGGTTGAATGGCCTGATGGGCGGCGCGGTGGGCAGGGGTCCAGAGGACAGGGGCACGATGCAGAGGGTAGGCGGCGATGGCGACGTTGGTCCCTGGCGTGGGCAACGCTGCAGTGGTCGACCGTCCTTCAGCTCCGGTGATTGCCGTCGGTCGCGGACAAGCGTACTGTCTCAGTACACGTTGTGGGGATGGTATGGCAGACAAGTATCGACCGGTCCACGACACATGGCTGACCAGCGGATGGTGTCATCCGCCAGTACCCCCGGGCAGTGAGTGCCGACGACGTTTGGCCCGCTCGAGAGGGCGCAGCTGAGTGTGGAGGCACTACCCCCCGTGGCTGCCAGAAATGGCACGCTAGGCTCACTTGACTCCCATCACCGGCTGTGCTTGATGGAGCGGGGAGCAAACCGGCGGGGGCTGAGCTCTGTCAGCCCTCGGCCTTCATTCTCTTGAACTCGTCGGTCAGAGCCGGGACCACCTTGAAAAGGTCGCCAAC
>CAYGQI010000005.1:9243-19240 GCA_964351925.1 uncultured Anaerolineales bacterium
TCTCCCAGCATCTCGAAGCTGACCTTCTTGGGGGCGCCATCTCTAATCTCTGCCACTACCAATACGTCGTTCGACATTCGCTCCTCCGAGTTGAGGTGAAGAATGGGCTGCGGCGTGGCCGCGAGTTCCTCCTACAAGATCTTTGCCTCGTCTCTGAGCAGGTGTGCCACCTTCGTGGCGTCCTGAACCGGGTCTTGGTCAAAGACCTTTCCCCCGAGCCTTTCCGGTGGCAGCGTCACTTCCATGAACACCATCTTGGCAGCGCCAACGCCAACGCTGTCGGCCTGGACGCCGAGGAAATCGGCGTTCCATTCGGGGATCACTTTCTTCTTCACGGCCATGATGCCCTTGATGGACGCATAACGAGGTTCGTTGAGACCTTTCTGTGCTGTGATAACCGCAGGCAGAGGCGCCTGGACCACCTCGTGACCTCCTTCGACTTCTCGATGGGCGACCACGTACTTCTGGTCGTCCGAGATCTCCAGCTTGGTCACTACGGATACGTGGGGTACGTCTAGCAACTCCGCGAGGATGATGCCAACCTGAGCGTGGTCTTCATCCACTCCTTGCTTGCCGCAGAAGATGATGTCGTAATCGAGCTTCTGAAGTGCCCTGGAGAGTATGAGGGCGGTGGCGAATGGATCGGAGCCCTCGAAGGCCTCGTCCACCAGATGAATCGCTTCGTCAGCCCCAACCGCCAGACCGCTCTTGAGAGCATCCTTTGCTCGCTCCGGACCTCTGCTGAGCAAGGTGATCTTGCTGTCTCCCAGCCTTTCCTTTACGCGCAGGCCCTCTTCGATGGCATACTCGTCGTAAGGATTGACCACATACTTGGTCTCAGCGTGATCTACCTGTCCATCCTTGACCTTGATCTTGGTTTCCGTGTCAGGCACTTGCTTGACGCAAATCACAACGTGCATAAGAACTCAACCTCCTTAAGGTCTCCGTGCTTGCAGGGCTCACTCCCTCAACAGCCAGCGAGATATGACTAAGCGTTGAATCTCGCTTGTGCCTTCGTAGATCTGGAGCAACTTGGCGTCGCGCATGTACTTCTCGACGGGATACTCCCTGATGTACCCATAGCCGCCGAAGACCTGCACCGCGTCTGTCGTGATCTCCATGGCGCTGTCTGCCGCGAAGCACTTGGCAATTGCCGATTCATAGCTATTGCGCACGCCTTGATCCGCCAGCCAGGCGGCTTGCCAAACCAGGAGGCGCGCTGCCTCCAGCTTGATGGCCATGTTCGCAAGCTTGAACTGGATGGCCTGAAACGAAGCGATGGGTCGTGAGAACTGCTCGCGCTCCTTGGCATACCGCAGGGCGGCCTCCATGGCCGCTCGACCCACGCCGACGGCAGCCGCTGCTACCTCCGCCCTGATCCTGTCCAGGGTTTCCATGACCAGCTGGAAGCCCTCGCCTTCCTCGCCCAGGCGATTCTCGACAGGCACCCGCACGTCCTCGAAGAGCACTTCTCTGGTGTCGGCGGCCCTTTGGCCCATCTTCTCTTCTTTCTTCCCCGTGGAAACGCCTGGGGAGTCAGACGGCACGACGAGGAGCACGAGGCCCTTGTGCCGAAGTTCAGGATCCAGGGTGGCGGTCACGGTGTACAGCTTGGCGACGCCACCATTGGTGATGAACCGCTTCGTTCCGTTCAGTACGTAGGAGTCGCCGTCACGTGACGCCCTGGTGCGCACGCTGGCCACATCCGAACCAGTGCCTGGCTCTGTGAGGCAGAACGCCGCCAGCGCTGGCTCCGCGCAGAAGGGCTTCATGAGGCGTTCCATCTGGTCGGGGGTGGCCGCGAGGTTCAGCGGAGTAAGACCGAGGGTGCTGGCTACGAAAGAGCTGTATACGCCCGCACACGCTGCGGAGAGTTCCTCAGCGACAAGACAGTCCTCGAAGTACCCCAAACCGCCACCGCCGTATTCGTCTGGAACCGTGATATTGATCAGGCCGATGGCGTGGGCCTTCTCCACTAGCTCCCAGGGGTACTCCTCTATACGGTCGGCCTCCGCCGCTACGGGCGCGATCTCATTCTTCGCAAACTGCCGCGCCAGTTGTCGCAGCGCCTTTTGCTCGTCGCTGAGGGAGGGATTGAACATGGACTTTATTGTTGTGACGGGAACACATGAGGGATCAGAGACACGAGGGGCCCGGCACAATCTCGTTTCTCAGATCGATTCTAACAGAAGTAGCGGACCCTGTCAAACCTCTCCGGCTCCAGCGCAGGGGCGCCCCGTCAACCGCACTGAGAGTACCCGCACGAAGGGCACCGCAGACAACCCTCGACGAACTCTACCATGGTGCCGCAATCTGGGCATTCGGGGCACATGCCGAGGAGGTTCCGGGCGGGGATGTCATCCCTCGAGGCGACCACTTTGGTCGTGTCGTTGTCGTTGACGTAGCGATGCATGGCCTTACCGATGGCATCTGCACAGGACAGGATGATGTTGCCCTCCTGCCAGGCAGGAGCAGGGCAACGGATGCCTTCCAGCTGCTTGACAATGGAGTCGGTTTCAATACCGGAACGAAGGGCCAGGGAGATCAGGCGCCCGATGGCCTCGGACTGTGAGGCCATGCAGCCTCCGCTCTTGCCCATAGTGGCGAAGACCTCGAACAGGCCGTTCTGGTCCTCGTTGATGGTCACGTAGATGGTCTGCCCACAACCGACGGTGACCTTCTCGGTGACGCCTTGGGTTAGCGTAGGGCGCGCACGGGGGGTCTTGACCCCTTTAGGTCTTTCTGTGTCGGCTGAGCCCTTGGTGAGGACCTGTGCTGCTCTGCTACCATCGCGGTAGATGGTGAGGCCCTTGCAGCCAGCGTCGTAAGCCATCAGGTAGGCGTTTTCCACATCCTGCCTGGTCGCGTTGTGGGGGAAGTTGATGGTCTTGGAGACAGCGTTATCGGTGTGTCTCTGGAACGCGGCCTGGATGCGGATATGCCACTCTGGTGCTATGTCGTGGGCTGTGACAAACACCCGCTGTATCTCCGGTGGCACCTCTGGCATGCCTTGCACGCTGCCTGTCAACGCGACTTTGGTCATTGGTTCCGGGCTGTAGAAACCCTCACGTTCGGCCGTCTCTTTGAAGGCTGGATTGACCTCCAACAGCTGGTCACCATCGAGAACGTGGCGTCTGTAGACCAGCGCATAGATGGGTTCGATGCCGCTGGAAGCGCCAGCGATGATACTGATGCTTCCTGTGGGGGCGATGGTGGTCACCGTGGCGTTTCTCATTTTCCTTCCGCCGTTTCCTTCGTACATACTCCCGCGGAAGTTCGGGAAAGCACCACGTTGCTCGGCCAGAAGCGCCGATGCTTGTTTGGCCCTCTCTTGGATGAAGGCCATCACGCGCTCTGCGGTGCTCACCGCCTCGTCCGAATCGTACGCCACGTTGAGATGGATAAGCATGTCTGCGAAGCCCATCACTCCTAGGCCAATCTTGCGGTTTCCCAGGGTCATGTCCTCTATCTGTGGCAGTGGGTACTTGTTGCAGTCTATGATGTTATCGAGGAAGTGAACGGCGCGGTCCACGAGTTCTCCCAGGCGCTCGAAGTGTATCTGGCCCTCCACCGCCAACTTGGAGAGGTTGATGGAACCCAGGTTGCAGCTCTCGAAGGGCAGAAGCGGCTGCTCTCCGCAGGGGTTGGTGCTCTCTATTTCGCCCAGATGGGGTGTGGGGTTCGCCTCGTTCAGTCTGTCCAAGAAGATGACTCCTGGGTCTCCGTTCTTCCAGGCCATCTCAGCTATCTTGTGCATGACCGCCCTGGCCCGCAATCGCTTCACAACTTCTCCCGAACGAGGGTTGACCAGAGGGTAGGTGGCATCGCGCTCGAGGGCTTCCATGAACACCTTGGTTAAGCCCACCGATGTGTTGAAGTTGTTGAGCCTATGGCCATCCGACTTGGCCGTGATGAAGTCTACGATGTCGGGGTGATCGACTCTGAGAATGGCCATGTTGGCGCCCCTTCTGGCGCCTCCTTGCTTGATCGCCTCCGTCGCTGCATCGAAGACTTCCATGAAGGATATGGGACCCGATGCGATCCCTCCTGTGGACCTTACCATGTCTCCTTTGGGCCTGAGCCTGGAGAAGGAGAATCCCGTTCCCCCGCCACTCTGGTGGATCAGGGCGGCGTTCTTCACGCTCTCGAAGATGCTCTCCATGGAGTCATCGATGGGCAGCACGAAGCAGGCGGAAAGCTGCCCGAGGCTCCGGCCGGCATTCATCAGAGTAGGGGAATTGGGCAGGAACTCCAGACTGGCCATGGGGCTGTAGAAGCGCTCAGCGGTGAGTGAGACATCGGCCGCCGGATCGTAGAGGGCATCCACTTGAGCCACGTGCGTCGCTACGCGCCAGAAGAGTTCGTCTGAAGTCTCTGCGACTCTGCCCGTCTCGTCCCTCTTAAGGTATCGCCTTTCCAGCACCGTCATGGCGTTCGACGAGAGCTCGAGAGCTACTCTGCCCTGGGACATACCGGTTCCCCCGTTCGTAGGATGAAGGGTCGGTCTGGTGAGTGGGTCACAGCTCAAGGGGAAGCTGGGCTTTCAGCTCCGCTTCCCGCCTCTTCCATTCCTTGAACTCTTCGATCTCTTCGGCCAGGGTGTCCACATCCTGGAAGCGGCGATAGACTGAGGCGAAACGCACATAGGCGACGTCGTCCAGTTCCCTCAGGCGGCCCATGACCATCTTGCCAATGTGCTCGCTCTCGACCTCGGCCTGGCCCAGCTCGTACAGCTCTCTCTCCATGTCCTTGACCATCTGTTGCAGGGTCTCCAGGGGGATGGGACGCTTGGCGCAGGCTTGGAGGACGCCGTTGAGGAGTTTGTCGCTGTCGAATGGCTCCCGTCTACCATCGCGCTTGGCTACCATCAAGCTGATCTTGGCGACCCGTTCGTAGGTCGTGAACCGTTGCTGGCAGCCCTTGCACTCCCTTCGCCGGCGGATGCCCTCACCGACTTCTCTGGTATCGATGACCCTCGTGTCACTGTCTCCGCAGTAAGGGCACTTCATAGTCTATCCTCCTTCGACGAGACGCGAAGGGGCGGCGGGAGAAGCATTCGTCTACTAGATCTCGTGTGCGCTGCACGCGCTGCTACAACATGTTGTGGCAGCGCACGGCGTAAAACTAGCACAAAGCGAGGGCTGTGGCAAGGTTGGAGAGCGCTCCGAACCTTAAAATTCGCAGGTTTTCTGAGGCTTGAGGGAAGGGGGGCGTGGGGGAAGGTGGCGCAGGAACCTTCCCCCAGGAAAGGATCCTTCTGGCAAGCGAGTCGCGACTCAGCTTGCTCAGAAATGGGCCTTTCAGCCCCGAAAGGGAGGAGGACCGAAATACCAATGCTATCTCACGGAGTCTCCGACAGTAAGATGGCTTGGCCGACGATATTGTTGGCGCAGGAAGGTCGGAATGTCGAGATTGTCGTGGTCGAAGGGCGAGACAGGGAACTCCCTGATCTTCGAGCTGTCGGCCAGTGTCAGGCGCTTCTTGACGCCATCGAAGCCGGTGGCGATTACCGTGAGTCGGATCTCACCCTTCTCCATCTCGGGATCCATGACTGCTCCGAAGATGAGGTTGACGTCGGGATGAGCCATGTCTCTTATAACTCTGGCGGCTTCATCGACCTCGTGCAGCGTCAGGTCCATGCCACCGGTGACGTTGAAGAGGACTGCAGTTGCTCCATCGATGGTGACATCGAGCAGAGGGCTGCTCACTGCGGCATACGCGGCATCGACCGCCCTTGTGTCGCCCGTGGCTCGACCTACGGCCATGAGAGCCGAGCCTCCCTTGGACATGATGGTGCGCACGTCCGCGAAGTCCAGGTTGATCATACCCGGGACGGTGATCAACTCGGATATGCCCTGGATGCCCTGTCGCAGCACATCGTCGGCGAAGGAGAAAGCTTCTTGTAGGGAGTGCTTTTTGTCCACCAACTCCAGCAGACGCTGGTTGGGGATCACGATCAGGGTGTCGACCCTCTCCTTCAGGGCGCTGATGCCTTCTTCGGCAACTTGCTTGCGCCGGTTGCCCTCGAAGTCGAAGGGCTTGGTGACCACTCCGATGGTCAGAGCGCCTGCCTCCTTGGCCAACTGCGCCAGGAGAGGGGACGCACCAGTCCCAGTGCCGCCCCCGATGCCTGCGGTAAGGAAGACCATATCCGCGTCCGCCACGGCATTCCTGAGCTCCTCTTCACTCTCTTTTGCAGCTTCGGCCCCGATCTGCGGATCGCCACCGGCTCCCAGACCCTTGGTCAGCTTGTGACCGATGCGGATCTGATAGGGCGCTTCGGAGAGGCAGAGAGCCTGGGCATCGGTGTTCACCGCAATGAACTCCACGCCTTGCAGGTTCTCCTTGATCATTCGATTGATGGCATTGCCACCGCCTCCTCCGACACCTATGACCTTGATCTTGGCGGAGTTGCTTGGCTCCGGCACGTAGTCCATTCTTCGTTACCTCCCTTTCTCAACTTGTGATCCCTCGGACGATAGCTTGTGTGGCATTGTCAGCTTGTTCTATCCAGGGGTGAGAGCGCTCAACAGATGTCTCAAGCGCCGTAGCACTCCCTGTCCATCTCGCGATCCGTTGCTCCTCACGTCTGGTCCGTATCTAAGAGCCCACAGTAGCAGGCCTACGGAGCAGGCATACGCCGGATCTCTCACCGATTCCACGAGGCCTTCCAGGCCACGGGGAGTGCCTATGCGCACGGGCAGCCCAAGCGTGTCACGAGCAAGCTGCTTGATGCCGGCGAGCTCCGCTGTCCCCCCGCAGAGCACAACTCCCGCAGGAAGGAGTCCATCGTAGCCAGAGCGTTTGATCTCGCGCAGTATGAGTTCGAGCATCTCCTCCATTCGTACGTTGATTATCTCCGCGAGCTGGACGCGGGACACCGATCTATGCGAGCTGTCACCGAACGAGGTGGCATCGACGACCGCATCTGATTCCATGGAGCCCGGAATCGCGTGCCCGTACTTGGTTTTCAGAGCCTCGGCCACCACAAACGGTGTACGCAGTCCAACCGCCAGATCGTGAGTGAGGTGGTTACCGCCGACCGGCAAGACGACGGTGTGCCAGACACTCCCGTCGATGAAGACCGCCATGTCTGTGGTCCCTCCACCGATGTCAACCAGCGCTACGCCGAGGTCCTTCTCAGGATCGGTCAGCACTGCCTCCCCTGCGGCGATGGGTTGCACGATGAGGTTCTCCACGCCCACCCGCACACCCGCGTTTTGCACGCACTCCACCAGGTTGTGAATCGAGGGCGAAGCTCCTGTCACTATGTGGGCTTCGACTTCAAGCCGGAAGCCGCGCAGCCCCAGGGGGTTGCGTACGCCGTCCTGCTCGTCGACGATGTACCCCCTTGGGATCGCGTGGAGCAGCTCTCGACTGGGGGGGATGGCAATGGCGCGAGCCGCCTCCATGGCGCGACTAATGTCGTCCTGGACGATCATACGCTCGCCCCGGGAGATCGCGGCTATGCCCCGGCTGTTGACACCCAGAATGTGAGCGCCTGATACGCCGACGTAGGCGCTGTCGATGGAGTAGCCCGAGACCTTCTCTGCCTTCTCCACGGATTCAGCTATGGCCTGGGTGGCTTGCTCAACGTCCAGTACCACTCCCTTGCGCAATCCACGCGAAGGAGAGACGCCCACGCCGACGATGCGGAGTTCCGCTTCCTCGCTGGGTTCGGCGACCAAGGTACACACCTTTGTTGTGCCCACGTCTATGGCTACTATTGCTTCTTCCACGTTGTCCTCCTCCGGCCTGTTCGCGCCATTGCCTCTATTGCTCCTCGCTGGACGGTTCGGCTAGCTGGTAGAGCGGACTTTCCGGAAAGCGGACGTCTATGTACTCCACGGTCTCCGCCTGGTTTGCCAGTCGCTCCACAAGTGCATCCACAATGGTGACTTTGAGTTCCGCGCCTGCGCCATCACCAAGATACACTCGCCAACCGCGCTCATTCTGATAGCTTAGACCGTGCTCCCGCGAGTACTGAAACTCGCTTACCTGGGAGAGCAAGGAGTGATAGATCTCAGCCGCGGCTACTGCCGGCAAATCCACTCGATCGCCCAGTTGGAGTGATGTGGCATCGAGATCAGTGACCACGATGGCTGGTTGCGTGTCTTCCGGCAAGGACACGGTCAAGCCTTCCTCGTCCACACCGTAGCGGACCTCACCCGTCTGCCAGACCACGCGGGCCTCACGCTCTTGCACTTCGATGACCATCTGCCTGGGTAGGTTGACTGTTACCTTGGCTTGCCTTACGTCAGGAAGCATAGTGATGCGTTGCTCGGCCACCTTGGGGTCGATGAAGAAGATGCTATATCCCTGCATTGCTGTCTGTTGGAACACCTCTTCTGCCGATAACAAGGCGTTGCCGCTCACAGTGACTTCATACACATAGTAGGTGTCCGAGAGAAACACATGGGCGAGCGTCGCCAGCAACCCCAAAGCGAGGAGGAAGCTGACGACACGAGGCCTCAAAGGGGAGCGTGCCCCAGTCCGTGAACGGACGTGCAGGCGCTCTTGGGCCACGGCCTGGTCATAACGTCTTCCCAGGCGAATCTCGGAACGGCGTGGCTTCCTTTCTGGCTTCTTTGCCCAGGGTAGCGATGACATCGTGCTGTCTTCCTCTCAGTTGGCGTAAGATTGTCGCCAGTCGCCGATCAACTCGATCTCCAGTTCCAGTTCTACGCCGAAGAGCCGATGGACTCTCTCTTTCACCATGTTGATCAGTTTCAGCACCTCTAGAGCCTTCGCCTGGCCGGTGTTGACTATGTAGTTGGCGTGCTGGTGCGAGATCTGGGCGTCTCCGATGCGGGTACCACGAAGCCCTGCCTCTTCGATCAGCTGGCCCGCGCTCCAACCCGGTGGGTTCTTGAACACGGAACCAGCACTTGGCTCGCGAGGCTGTGCAGCCTGTCGGAGCGCAGTGAATCGCTGTATCCGTCCATCCAGAACGTCTGTCTCTTCCCGGACGAGCTGCAAGTCGGCGGACAGAATGATCTCATCCCGGTGTGCTGCTTCTCTGAAGCGGCTGGTACGGTAGCCGAGCTCCAATTCCTCAGGAAGAAGCTCGCGGGTTTTCCCTTCACGGTCCAAGATGCTGACCCGGCGCACCACCGCAGCGATCTCTCCCTCGTAAGCGCCGGCGTTGTTGACAACGGCCCCTCCTACCGTGCCCGGAATGCCAACGGCCCATTCCAGCCCGCCTGATCCAGACCTAGCTGTTTGGCGCGCCAGACGCGCCAGAACGACGCCGGCCTCCGCGAACACTCGCCGTGATGTTCGGTCAAGACTCTGGCCCAGGCACCGATTCCTGATCACTAGGCCTCTGTAGCCTCTGTCAGCCACCAAGAGGTTCGTGCCTCTGCCCAATACCATGAACGGTTGCTCCAGTTCTCGCGCCAGTGCGACCCAAGCGCAAAGCTGATCATTGCTCTCGACGGTGGCCAGGAAGTCGGCTGGACCTCCAATCCGATAGGATGTATGTTTGCTCAGTGGCTCATTGAGCAACAGCGCGGCCGCAAACCCTCTCTCCTGAGCCAGGTCAGGTAGACTCCGTTGCCACGACATTGTCCGAATACTCCCGCCCCAGGATGCCCAGAAGTTCCTCCCCCACTTGCCAGACGTCGCCAGCACCCATGGTGATGACCACATCGCCGGGCACCAGTTTCCCGGCAAGCCACTCGGTTGCTTCGTTGAGATCAGCGATGTGCACTACGCCGGGGTGACTCATCGTATTGACCAGATCCTCGGATGCGACGCCCAGGGTGTCATTCTCGCGAGCTGCATAGATCGCGGTGATAACTACTCCGTCCGCGTCATCGAAGGCGCCGGCGAATTCGGCGAGCAACGTCCTGGTGCGACTATACGTGTGTGGTTGGAAGACGACCCACAGACGGCGTCCAGAGTATCGCCTGCGGGCGCCGGCCAGCGTCGCTTTGATCTCGCTGGGGTGATGTGCATAGTCGTCCACAACCGTGATCCCTTGCCATTCACCCTT
>CAYGQI010000005.1:19340-24091 GCA_964351925.1 uncultured Anaerolineales bacterium
ATGTGTGCCCCGGGCTCCAGGGCGCGAAGGACATGGTCGTCGCTGGTTCCGGTGACCCGACCCGTCATCTCACGACCCTCATCACGATCATGAACGGCACCAGGAACAGCAGATACGGCTCAAGTAGTGACACCGGCATCAAGGGTACGAGGTAGTTCTGCGCGAAGGCGGTCAGCGGCGGTCTGAACAACCCCAGCACCTGGATGGGGTAGTTGAACGCGTGCAGATAGTGCCAGATAGTTCCCGATATCAAGTAGCCGTTAAGCAGCCCACTCATCAGGTTTAGAAGTACCCCCACGGGTCCTCTCGGCGCTTCCCCAGCAAAGGCCAGCGTCTCTCCATGGTAGGATATGACCACGATGGCCACGAAGAGCAGTATGTAGAACAGGGATTGAATCAATGCGCTGTACTGGCCCTCGAACACCACGCTGCCCTGGGCGTACCTGGCGAGAAAGGAATCCAGCACGAGCAGCACTGACTCACCGCCCTTGGTCAACAACAGCAGAGCCGCCAGAATCGTCGTGGTGACACCCAGCTCCTTGGGATAGCCCCGCACTACGCCCACGACGGCAAAAACGCCTATCAGTACTGCCCAGACGACTTCCAGTGGTCCCACGTTTGAATCCCTGTTAGGAACTCCCTGTTATCACTTACTTTGGTCTCGGCTCGGCTAGGCCTCGGCGGGCCTTCTCATCAGGCGTACAGCTACGAGGACGAAGATCACGAATAGCACCAGGACTACCACAGCGGCGCTCACGTGAGGAAATCCGAGCGAGCTTGGAAGGCCCTGGGCGATGTTGGGTAGGCCCTCTTCCGTGGCCGAAGCTACCGGAAGGTTGATCTCTTGTCGATACGGCAACAGCGGCAGCAACAGGTAACTCAGAGTGAATCCGTTGGCGACACCCAGTACCGCACCCATCAGCCGTTGGAGCAGTGAAGTGGGCGGTTTACCCAGACGAACGACGAGGGTGAACACAAGTACAACGGCAGAGACGAAGACCACCAGCAGAAGCAGGCGGGCCTGGTCCACGTTGCCAGGATCGACCAGCATGGCCTTGGCGACGCCGGACGCCTCGAGGCAGGCCTCCGTATCTGTCTGCGATCCGCATGAGACGAAGAAGAGGAGCCCTTTGTAGGTTGCGTTGACAGCACTGATCAGGCTCTCTTTTCTGGCTCCTAGCATCCCCCACAGGGCCAGAATGGGAACGAAGGCCATCAGCTGACCTCTCCAACCACGTTTCAGACCGACCGCGGTTGATGCCGTCAAGGAGGTGGCAATCACTATCAGGTATTGGAGCACTGCGGGCTCGAAGCTCAGACTCATGTTTGTGCTCTCTCCACAGGTCTGTTCGGACGGGCCATGTCCCTGAGCAATCGGGCAATTCGTCTGGAGGAGTCGGGTTGGGCAAGACGGCGGGCTCCGTCGGCAAGCCGGCTCAGTCTCTCGTCGTCTGTGAGCAGACCGACCACCGTTTCCCCAAGGATTCCCTCGGACAGGTCGGCATCAGCCACCCGCATCGCTGCTGCGTGGTCCACCATGTACTCGGCGTTGAGGTTCTGATGTAGTCCCGCATAGGGATAGGGTACCAGGATGCTCGGTAGGCCGAGTGCTGGGAACTCGCCCGTGGTGGCCGCTCCGGCGCGGGCCACGGCGAGATCGGCAGCCGCCAGGGCGTCGATCATCTCTTCGTGAAGATACGGATAGACTCTGTAGTGCTGGGCCACGGACATAGGAAGCTCAGACCTTCGCGAACAGAGCCAAGGCGCGTCGGCCTCTCCGCTGATGTGTACGATCTGGCAGACCTCCAGCAAATCCGCCAGCGCAGAGCTAATCGCCACATTGATACTGCGGGCTCCCTGGCTACCTCCCAACACGAGCAGCACTTTCTTGTCCTGGTCCAAGCCCAGTCTCCGCCGGGAAGCGGTCTTGTCCGCTTCGAAAAGCTCCTTCCTGACCGGATATCCAGTCACCACTGCCTTACCGCGCGCAAAGTAGGATGCCGATCTGTCGACCGATACTGCTACCAGGGTTGCGTAGCGTCCCAGCAATCGAATCGCCATGCCCGGAGTCAGGTCGGGCAGGTACAGCACGCTGGGCACTCTCTTGATACGGGCAGCCAGTATGGGAGGAGCGCATACGTAGCCGCCCGTGGCCAGCACTGCTTCGGGCCGGAACTCGTCCATGATGTTGATGGACTGGACCGTCCCGCGCGCAAGCCTTGCCAGGCGCAAGGGCAGGGTCCACGGAGTTGCCTCCTGGAACCTCGCCGTGCTGATCCCACGGAAGGGCAAGCCCGCTCTGTCTGCCAGTTGGGCCTCTATGCCGGACGCACTGCCCACGTAACAAATCTCCGATGGCGATTCGCCAGGCTCATCAAGATGCTGAAGAACGGCCAGAATAGGGTAGACGTGCCCTCCGGTCCCGCCGCCCGATACCAAGAGGCGCATCTTGCTCCTTTACCTTCTCTTTGCTGCCCCGGGAGATGCTCAAGAGCATACCCACGCCCATCATGGAGATCACCAATGATGAGCCGCCCAGGCTGATGAAAGGCAATGGCAGACCCGTGAAGGGCAGGCTGTCGGTCACCACCGCCACGTTGATCATGGCCTGAAACGTCAGCCAGACAGTTATCCCCGAAGCCAGAATGAAACCGAAAGAGTCGTTGGCGCGCTGAGCGATCTTGAAGCCACGGTAGGCAAAGGCCGCGAACAGACCGAGCACAACCAGACAGCCCAGCAGCCCAAGTTCCTCCCCCAAGACGGCGAATATGGCATCACTCTCGGCTGCAGGGAGGAGGTTCTTCTGCTGTCCCGAGCCGAGCCCCACGCCTGCGATTCCTCCGGATCCCAGGGTCACCAGCGTGTGCATGATCTGATACGTGTCCTGCGCTAGAACGGCGCCAAAGGGCTTCTGGAGTACGGCGAAGGGGTCCTGAGAGAAGGTGACGATCCTCTCCCAGGCGTACTCATAGTTGGCGATGACTAGCAATAACGTACTGCCGCCCACCATGGTGCTGACTATCAACTGAATCAAGTCTGCTCCTGCGATGAAGAACATGGTGCCTGCGGCGGCGACGATGAGAATGGTCGTCCCGAAGTCAGGCTCCAAGACGATCAAGCTGGCGATGAAGCCGATGAGGATGGCGAAGGGCACCAATCCGTACGTGACCTGCCTCAGTTTCTCCCCCTTGGAGGAAAGCCAGTGCGCCACGTATAGCACCAGTGCCAGCTTGCAGATCTCGCTGGGCTGAATCGAATCGCCCAGTATCCTGCGCCTGGCGCCATGGATCTCTGGACCTGCCATAAGCACGTACACCAAGAGGAGAACCGTCAGCAACATGAACACGACAGAGAGCTTCTGCCACTTGTGGTACTCCACCCTCATCATGAGGGCCATGATGTCGAGACCCATCGCAGCCCAGACTGCCTGCCGGATCAGGTAGTAGGTGGGCTGATCGGCGCGCGTGTACCCCATGGTGAAAGTGGCGCTGTAGACCATGATCAACCCGATCAGCACCAGGGCGACAACGATGAGGATCAGGACGTAGTCGGGTCGCTCGCTCGTCCGGCCGTTTCTCTCAGGCATCCTTACCTTCCGCATGCAGGCGTGCGCTGCTGCGAGTCCTCCAGTTCGCGCACCAGGGATTGGAAATGGGCGCCCCTCTCCGCGAAGTCTTTGTACATATCAAAACTGGTACATGCCGGCGATAGCAGGACAACGTCACCCTCCTCTGCCAGTTGGGCTGCGGCAAGCACGGCCTTGCGCATGTCCGCCGAACGGTAGATAGGCAGCCGCTCGCCTCGCGGTGCCCGATGGGCCTGCAGAACAGCCTGCTCCAGAAGAGGAGCTGCTTCTCCAAAGAGAACGAGCGCCTTCACCTTAGCCAATACCAGCTGTGCCAGTTCTTCCAGAGGAAGGTGTTTCTCACGCCCCCCCGCCAACAGAATGATGGGGTCGGCAAAGGAGTTCAGTGCGGCGATTGTTCTTTGCGGAGAAGTGGCTATGGAATCATCGAAGTACCGGGCTCCCCCGATCTGCGCGACCAACTCAAGACGATGCTCGACTCCGCCGAAGGCGGTGAATACGGTGCGCATGGCCCCGGTCTTTGCTCCGGCTGCCGCTGAGATGGCGCAGGCCGCGAGGACATTATCCACGTTGTGCGGCCCGAGCAGTTTGATCTCTGAAACATCACAGACGGTCCGTGTCTCGCCTTTCCACAGAATCACGACGCTTTCCTTGTCCAAGAAGGCGCCAGCGTCCACCTGCCTTTCGCGGCTGAAGAGTGCCACCTGGCCCCGGCAGAGCCGCGCGAGTTCGCGCGTAAGTGGCTGGTCGGCGTTGAGAATGGCGTGATCGTCCGGGCCCTGGAACCTGATGATGTTAGTCTTGGCTGCCACATAGTCGTCCATCGACTCATGCCGGTCGAGATGGTTCGGTGAAAGGTTGAGCAGTGCAGCGATGTGCGGACTCTGGTCCAGCCCCGCCAACTGGAAGCTCGACAATTCCATCACTACGCTGTCTTCTTCCTTCAGATGGTCTACGAGGTTGATGAGTGGCGAGCCAATGTTGCCTCCG
The DNA here is from genome assembly GCA_964351925.1 of uncultured Anaerolineales bacterium. Taxonomy (GTDB): domain Bacteria; phylum Chloroflexota; class Anaerolineae; order UBA7937; family B3-Chlor; genus JAUVXJ01. The sequence continues at coordinate 23,917 of CAYGQI010000005.1, forward strand.
ACGAAGGTTCGGCGGCCCTGTGCTTTCATGATCGCTCCAACCAGGGCTGTAGTCGTCGTCTTGCCGCTGCTGCCAGTGATACCGATGATTGGCGCAGGGCACAGGTTGAAGAAGAGCTTGGTCTCGCTGCTCAGTTCTATTCCCCGTTCCTGAGCTTCCCGGAGCAGCGGTATCT
>CAYGQI010000005.1:24191-26220 GCA_964351925.1 uncultured Anaerolineales bacterium
GCGGCCAACACGCTAACGAGCCAGAATCTCTGCACAATGTGCACCTCGGACCATCCAACGAGTTCGAAGTGGTGGTGCAGAGGTGTCATCTTGAATATTCGTTTCCCCTTGGTGAGTCTGAAGTACCAGATTTGCAGCAAGACGGACATTCCCTCTGCCACAAAGACAATGCCCACTATGGGGAGCAGCAGCCATTGGCCTGTCATCATGGCCACCACTGCCAAGGTACCTCCCAGGGCAAGCGAGCCAGTGTCTCCCATGAAGAGTTGTGCGGGATAGGCGTTGTACCAAAGAAAGGCCATGATCGCTCCGGTCATGGTGAAGCAGAAGGCGACCAGGTAGAGCTGTCCCTGCAGCAGCGCGATCACTCCAAAGGCGGCGAAAGCAACAGTGGACGTGTTGCCAGCCAGGCCATCCAGACCGTCTGTGAAATTGACCGCATTGGCGGTCGCCACGATCACGAACACAGCACACGGAAAATACCAGAGGCCCAAGGAGACCTTCGTCGGCATGGATGGCAAGGCAAAGCTCCCTAGGCGGAACACGAAGTGAAGGATAGACGCTGCCCCCACCGCCATCGCAAGTTGCAGGGCCAACTTGTTACGGATGCGGAGGCCGCCTTTGGCAGTCGCCAGCTCGCCTCTGGCCACTCGGCGACCTCTCTTCAGACCGACCCAGTCGTCTACGGCACCAATCAGAGCGCAGGCCAGCGTGGTGCCCAATGGAAGCAGCATTGATTCACGGCGGATGAGATTGAACGCGGCGGTCATAATGGTCACCGGCAGGACAATGGCGATCCCGCCCATGGTAGGCGTACCTGTCTTAAGTTGATGTGATGTGGGTCCATCGATGCGAATCTGCTCTCCGATACCCCGAGCCTTCAAGTACTTTACGAGAAAGGAACCAAGAGGCAGCGCCACGAGGAAGGTTCCTACTCCAAGTGCGAGAGCAAAGGCCATTACTTCTCTCCAAGCTCCGTTACGATGTCCTCCATGTGCATCCCGCGTGATCCCTTGATCAGGACCAAATCTCCCGATGTCACCAGGTTGCGGAGGGATTCGACTGCTTCGTCATTGTCTTGAGCGAAGAAGACGTCGCTTTCGTCCATGCCTACGGCAACCGCCTCTCTGCCTATCAGGGCGCCTAACTCTCCCACGGTCACGAGCTTGTCCACCACTTCGGCTACCCGCCGGCCCACCTTGCGGTGCCCTTCCTCCTCGTAGGAACCCAGTTCCAGCATATCCCCCAGCACGGCTATCTTGCGGCCCTTCAATTCGGCGAGCAGATTCAACGCGGCAAGGCTAGAGGCAGGGCTGGAGTTGTAGCTATCATCTATCAGGGTAGAGCCGTTGACCCCCGGCGTGGCGAGAAGCCTTAGCTGCACCTCGATATCGCGCAAGCCGGCCACGATGAGCCCCCACGGTTGTCCTTCCACCAGTCCCACTGCTGCCGCCGCGAGTGCGGTGTGTACACTGTGACGGCCAAGCAAAGGTATCTTCACGTGAACTGTCTCGCGGCCAAAGTGCATTTGAAAGCGAACCCCATCCAGCCCACGACTCTCGATATGGCTGGCCCAGAGGTCATTTTCCGGGCTCAGGCCATAGTGGAAGACTCGCGCTTTGGTCAGTTCGGCCATCGCCCTCACATGGGGGTCGTCTCCGTTGAGTATCGCTGTGCCATCGGGTGGTAGGGCCTCCACCAGCTCAGCCTTGGCCTGGGCTATACGCTCCAGGGAGCCCAGACGCTCGAGGTGAGAGTGGGTCACGTTGGTCACAACTCCCACCTGCGGCAGGGCTATGGCGGCTAGATGGGCGATTTCCCCCAAGGCATACATGCCCAACTCCACCACCACTCTCTTGTGCCTCTCCTCTAGCCGGAGAAGAGTCAACGGTACACCTATCTCGTTGTTGTAGCTCTCCTCACTCTTGAGAGTAGGGAAACTCCTACTGAGCACCGAGTGTACGGCTTCCTTGGTCATCGTCTTGCCTACGCTTCCGGTAATACCCACGACTCGCACGTCGAATTGCTT
>CAYGQI010000005.1:26320-29786 GCA_964351925.1 uncultured Anaerolineales bacterium
ACCGCAGTGACCATCTGTATTGGTGTGACCGCGATACCTTGGCCAAAAGCGTTCGTGCCCAGGTCGCCCTCGCGCCAGTTGCCGTCACCGGGAACCCGCATCAGCCCTTTGGACTCGTATGGCAGGTCTATGCCCGTCGGTTGCCCGAAACCGAATCGTTGCACATAGTCGTAGAACCTCTCAGGGCCTAGATTCGTACTCAGCGTCGCCGCCCCCACATTGAGGGAGTACCTCAACAGGTCTGTCATGCTGACGGTGCCGTAAGCTTGCCTATCCCAGTTGTAGATCAGGTGTCCGCCCACGAAAATCTGACCTTGATCGTAATAGGTGGTGTACCGGCCTACGATGCCACTGTCCAACGCGGCCGCCATGGTGATGACCTTGAACACAGAGCCAGGCTCGTAGGCCTCGCTGACGGCGGGGTTGAAGAACTGATCCTCATTGATCGGACGCTCCAGGGCTGGGTTGGGGTCGTAGCCCGGGTAGCTCGCCATGGCCAGGATGGCACCTGATCGAGGATCCATGATGATGATCGTCCCTCTCTCGGCTCCCCACTCGTCGATAGTCCTCCTAAGTTCATCTTCGGCCAGTCTTTGTATGGTCCGATCCAAGGTGAGGATAACGTCTTGACCATCTCTGGGCAGTACGATACTGCTCGATCCGATGCTGATGCTCAAGTCGAGGGTCTCGGCAGAACCTCCCCACGAGCCCGCCTGGCCGCGGAGTTCGCTGTTGTAGGATTCCTCCACCCCGTAGAACGCGTCGTAGTCGATCTCATGGTCGTAGGTTACAAAGCCGAGGAGATGACAGGCCAGTTCCTTCTCCGGATAGGCCCGTCTCCTGGCAGCGCTGACCCCTAACGCCCCGGTGTTCCATTCCTCTTTGACCTTCTCCACCTCTCTCGCCACTTCCAGAGATGCATCCCAGACAAGCGAGACGGAGGGCTGGTCCGTGCGCGAGAGCAGGGCGGTCAGCGTGTCCTGGTCCATGTCCAGCACGGGGGCCAGATCGGTCGCCAGCCCCTCCGGATCCCCTATGTCCCTGGGAGTAGCATAGATCTCGAACTCGTACTCGTCCAGAGCCAGCAGGAAACCGTGGCAGTCCATGATGTCGCCACGCAGTGCGGGGATGGGTGTGTCCACGAGCTGCCATCTCTGGCCGATGTCCTGGAGTTCGCTGTGACGCAGCACCTGCCAGTAGAACAAGCGGCCAGCGAGGATGAGGGCACCCACCACGGTGACCATCCACACCACTACTAGTCGTATCTTCGATGAGCCACGCTCTTGCCAGTCAGACTCGATCATGGATTCGCCAATTATGTTGTCATGCAGCCGGGGCCTCGCGGCGACCGTATCAGACGTGGCGGCCGGAAGCGGTTAGTGACCCGAGCTCATCCACGAAACAAACCGTGCCACCAGTTCTCTCCACCACTCCTGCGATCCGGGCGTGTGTGGCTTTGGCAGGTCGCGCTGTGCCGGGTGGGGGGGTGTCAGTCCCCCAGCGGAGGTGTCCGGATTAGCGGGGCTCTCCACCAGCAGGTATTCCACCACTTCCGGTTGCACGAAGCCCAGCTCTTCAGCCCGGGCTCTGATGCTTGGCAACGCTTCCCTCTCCGCTATGCGCCTACGAAGGCGGGCATTCTCCTGCCTCCAGTATTCGCGTTCTCTGGTCAGCCATGTGATCTCTAGCCCGGCAGCGGTCGTCTGGCTGGCCTGGTTGAGATAGAAAGAGCCAACGAGAGAACTCAGTACGAGCAGGAGGAGGAGGAGACCCAGGGTCTTGCCACTCAGGCCCCAGGCGGAGTACTTGCCGATCCGGCTGCTAATAGTGCTCCTGGGAATGAATAGGGGATCTGTCTCCACGACAATCTCCTAAGGGATTATACCCTCTCGGCTACTCTCAGCTTTGCACTGCGAGAGCGCGGGTTCTGTCTCACTTCCTCTGCTGTCGGGCGTGCTGGCTTCTTGCTCAGGATCCGCAACGTGCGCTTGTGTTCGCAAGCGCACACTGGCACCTCCGGCGGGCAGATGCAGTCGTGCGATTCTCTGGCCATGAATTCCTTAACGAGACGATCCTCAAGCGAATGAAAAGAGATGATGGCCACTCTCCCGCCTCTGGCAAGGACGGCCACGGTCTGAGGGAGCACCGTGGACAGTGCCTCCAATTCGCTGTTCACCGCTATCCGCAACGCCTGAAAGGTCCTGGTCGCTGGGTGTATCCTCCCTCGTCGTCCCGCTGCCCGTGCCACGACATGGGCCAGTTGGAGGGTCGTTCTGAGCGGACGGGTACGCACGATGGCGCGGGCGATGGCCTTGGCCCTAGGCTCTTCTCCGTACTTGACTATGATGTCGGTGAGCTCGGCCTCGGTCAATTCGTTTACCAGGTGCTCGGCGGTCATCTCTCCATTTGGATCCATTCTCATGTCGAGGGGACCGTCTTTCTGGAGCGAGAACCCCCTCTCGGCACTATCAAGCTGGGGGGACGATAACCCCAGATCCAGCAAGACCCCGTCAGATGGTGTGAAGCCTTCGGCAGAAGCGTTGGCCTCCAGCCGGACAAAGCTGTCGCGTACCAGCGTGACGCGGTCACCGTATGAGACGAGTTGGCGCTCGCACAACTGGATCGCCGCGGAGTCTTGGTCAATGCCCAGCAGCCTCCCATCGGGATTCGATCTCTCGAGTATGGCTCTTGCGTGCCCTCCTGCACCCAGTGTACAGTCTATGTACGTGCCGCCTGCCTTGACTTCCAGTCCATCCAGAACCTCGTTTAGCAGGACAGGTGAGTGCAGCCATGACCGGTTCACAGTCTTATGCCCAGCTCGAAGAGGCGTTCAGCGATGGCGTCTCCGTCCTTCTCGATCTCGTCGCTCTTATGTCCCCACCTCTCACGGCTCCAGATCTCCAAGCGACCTCCGCTGCCCACGATCACCGTCTCGCCATCCACCCCAGCGAGTTCTCGGAGTTCGCTCGGCAGCAAGATGCGGCCTTGCTTGTCGGGCTCACAGTCGGTGGCTTTGCCGTACACACGGCGGGCGAAGTTGCGAGAGTCCTTGTCGTTGAGGGGAAGTTCATTCATCTTGACGGCGAGTTTCTCCCATGTCTCCATGGGAAAGACCCACAGCTCACCATCAAGACCGAGGGTCACCACCACACCCCTGGCTAGTTCTGCCCTGAACTTGGCGGGTAGTGTGAGTCTACCCTTGCTGTCGATGCTGTGCAGGTAGGTGCCGAGGAACATTTGTGCTACTCGCCCCACTTTGCGCGCCTTTGGTGGTCATTCCCTGACGAAATGCCCCACTTTTCCCCACTATTACCCACATTATACATCATATACTGTCATTTTGCAATAGGCTAAAAGGACTGCATGGCCCGGTGACGCAAGATTTAAGGTTCGTCTCGCACGCCAACCGTTGGCCAAGGGGCTCCCGAACGGTCCATGCGAAGCTCGCAGGCGGTTCGCGCCTCGA
>CAYGQI010000006.1:0-7083 GCA_964351925.1 uncultured Anaerolineales bacterium
CAGCCCCAAACCCGGACTCTGTGACCAGATAGCCGTCCGAGAGCATCTTCAGGCCCATGAGGTCGGCGATGATCGAGGAGTTGCCGTGGGCGATGTTGGCGAAGGGGCCGGCGTGGACGATGGCAGGACTGTTCTCCAGAGTCTGCATGAGATTGGGCATCAAGGCTTCTTTCATCAGCACCGTCATCGCGCCCGCGACACCCAAGTCCTCGGCCGTGACGGGGTTCCTCTTCTTGTCGGTCCCGATCACAATCCGGCCCAGTCGCTTGCGCAGGTCCTTCAGGTCCGTGGTCAGGGCCAGGATGGCCATCACTTCGGAGGCCACGGTGATGTCGAAGCCGGACCTTCGGGGACGGCCGTCGTCTTTGCTGCCAAGGCCGACGATGACGTTGCGAAGGACGCGATCATTGACATCCACTACCCTATTCCACGTGATGCTATAGGGGTCGATGTCCAGTCTCTTTAGGCCCATGCCGCCCAACTTGTCATCGCTCAGCGTGTCCTCATGCATGATGCGGGCGTCTATGGCCGCTGCCAGGAGATTGTGAGCCGCTCCGACGGCATGGATGTCCCCTGTCAAGTGCAGGTTGAAATCCTCCATGGGTACGATCTGCGAGTAGCCGCCACCCGCTGCCCCGCCCTTGATCCCAAAGGTCGGACCCTGAGAGGGCTGTCTGATCACGGTCAGGACCTTCTTGCCGATGTGGTTCAGGCCCTGGCTCACCCCAATGGTGGTCACGGTCTTTCCTTCACCAAGCGGGGTGGGGGTTATGGCCGTGACGTCGATGTACTTCCCGTTGGGGCGACCCTTGAACTTCTCGATGGCATTGAGGTGGATCTTGGCTTTGTACTTGCCGAAGAGATCCAAATCGTCCTCGGTCAGGCCCAATATTCCGGCGATCTCGAGTATGGGCTTGAGCTTCGCCTTCTGGGCGATTTCCAGGTCAGAGGGTACTGTGGCCATTGTCTACCTCCTTCTATGGCTCTGATCGTGCATCGGCACGCGACGCAAACAAATCGAGGCCGTGACCATCCCAGGTCACTGCCTCGACAGCAACACACGCCTTGATTCTACTGGGCTCAACTTTCGACGCCAGTGAAGAGCTCGAATGCCGCCTGATGTGCCAGCAAACGTCACTTCATGATCTCCAGCCTCTATCTAGAGGCCAATTATAGTCCCGCGTCCAATGCTTGTCAAGTGGAAAGCGATAGTCCTGGGGTTCCGCTGCCGTGGGCAGCCTACGGCATCTAGCTGTTGGGTGGTGTGGCCACGCCACCCAGCCTCTCGGCCACTTCCATGATCGTCCGTAGGCAGGCCGCTGCGGGCACAACGACGTCCCGACTTTCGAGGCGCAGCATCTTCCAGCCCAGAGCCCGCGCTTCGTATTCGCTGATCAGGGGGTGTTCGCGGATGACTCTGACGTTGCGGATGGCTAGCTCACTCTCCATGCAGACCGCGAGCCTGCCATTCTTGCAGAACAAGGCGAAGTCCGCTGTGCGCTGTTCGTCCCCTTCCGTGAGAGGATAGCGTCGCTCAGGCGCGAGGCCGCGCTCCTTGAAAGCCCGCCACAGCTGCTCTTCATCCCGGGTGCCACACCACAGGTCGTTGATCTCCTCCGCCCCGAAGAGGCGTTCCAGTGTCGTAGGAATGAACGTGATCCGTCGCAAGCGATGACTGGGTATGGAACGCGGGAGGCGGCGCAGTGATCCGATCTCTATCCTGTAATACAGGTCGTCGGCCCTGGGATGATCTGGCTCGCTGGGGAGGAGAATCCGCCTGGAGACGATGCGGTAACGCCTGACGGGCGCATAGTAGTTCACCGCCCACCGTTCCTCTCCGAAGATACTAGTCTGGTAGAAGGCCAGGTAGTCAGCGCCGACCCGCGTGGGGGCTCTGCTCAACGGGATGCGATACCAGCTCTCTTCACGCGCCACCTCGAAGTCGCGGTGGCTATTCAGCACGACAACCAAAACACGCCATCGCTGCCCAGTGTCAGGTTCCTGCGCTTCAGCCATTGCTCCCCCAATACATGGCGTCTGGTGCCAAGCGAGCCAGATGCTCCCGGAGGTGCAGGACCGCCAGGTCTTTGGCTTTGGCCTCAAGCATCAAATCGAATTCTGGTAGATCGATCCTCTTGACCTTCCTGACGAAGTCGATGAATTGGAAGGGGTCGATGAAGTCCGCATGCTGGTGCGGTCGGGGCGCGCGCATCATTGGATCTCTGCGCTCGTCCTGCGAGCCATTGCGCTCGATGACGCGCATGCCGGTACGGGGTGAGCTGAAGTGGATCTTGGGTATCACATTCTGTGGCCAACTGCCCAGGCAGACTTCCAGGGCTTCCAACAGCAGCATACCTTCTGGATTGTGGTTCTGGAAGTGCAGGTAGTCGAAGACCAGGGGCACGCCCGTGCGACGGTGAACCCACATGATGTCGGCTACGGAGAAGCGATTGTCATCATTCTCCAGGGCCAGTCGGCGGCGGGCCCGGTCGGGGAGTAGGTCGCAGCGCGCCGCGAATCGCTCAAGCGCGGCATCCTTATCCCCATACGCCCCTCCCACGTGGGTCACCACCACCGCCTCATCTCCCAGCTTCATACCGTCAAGGATCATAGCCTGAGCGGTGATCAACTGAGTGGCTTGGAGAGCGATGGCTTCGTCGAGGGCGTTGAGGGCGGTACTCAACTGTAGGTGGAAAGAGAGACGCAGGTCGTAACTCTTGGCCATCGCTCCAAGAGCGGATAGCTCGGTGGCGCAATCATCGATCTGGTAATGGAACCGGGGAAGGTCTGGGTGGGACACGTAGGGTGCCAGGTCTGCCGCCATCCGGTACATGCGAATGTCTTGTCGGTCCAGGTAGAGGAAGACGTCGCGTAGATACGCGAGACTGACGCTGAGATGCGGGTGATTCTGCCAGCGCCTGGTGTCGTGGGACTTCAGTCCGGGTTGCCCCAGTACCTTGACGGGGAATCCTAGTCGCATCGACCTCTCATCCGCGTGGATGGCGACGAGCGACTAGATTGTAGCGGACGCAACTCTCGGGGACAAGGAGGCTGGCAAGGCGTGCTTGCGTTGGACCGCCACGTGCTGTATAATGCGCTGCGCCGGGCCTAAGAGAGTCAGCGCATCGCGCCTGGGCATCCGAGGTTTTGATGGTGTGGCTGCTTGAGACTCGACAGGGTTGAGGAGTTGAGATGATGGGCCAATCGGAAGGTACAAGGGTGGCGTCAGGCGGTCCGTTGAGCAAGCCTCTATCCGTTGGGGATCTGGGGGTGTCACGAGGCCTTCTGACGGACCTAGTCGTCAAGACGCTCTACTTCGAGGGCGAGATGGATGGCACGGAGATTGCGGACAGGATGAAGGTTCCCCTGCCTGTGGTCGTCGATCTCCTGGATGTGCTGCGCAAAGAGAAGCTCTGCACCGTTCTGGGAAGCGACAGAGGAGTAATACCCGTATACCGGTACGGCATCACGGAGGCGGGGACCGCCCGGGCGCGCGAGGCTCTGGCACGCAACGAGTACCTGGGACCCGCACCCGTATCTCTGGATGCCTACGTGGAGATTGTCAGGAGACAGAGTGTGGCCATGGCGTGCTCCGTGATCCGGAGGGAGGACCTGGAGCACGCCCTGAATGACGTGGTGGTGAGCGCATCGGTGATCGACCAGTTGGGGCCGGCACTGAATTCCGGCCAGCCTATTCTGCTGTATGGAGCGCCGGGCAACGGGAAGACCTACATCGCGCAGAACATAGTCAATCTGGTTCTCGGCAGCATATTCGTTCCGTACGGCTGCGAAGTGGAAGGGCAACTGATCAAGGTCCTCGACCCAGAGTGTCACCGGCTGGTGGATGGAAGTGTTGAGGGCAGGGACGTTGATCGCGACGCGCGTTGGGCTCTCTGCAAGCGTCCGGTGGTCATGGCCGGAGGAGAACTGACCCTGACTTCGCTTGGTTTGGTGTTCGATCCCATCTCGAAATGCCACGAGGCCTCGCTTCAGATGAAGGCCAATGGCGGCATCTTCTTCATAGATGACTTCGGGCGACAGCTACTGTTGCCAGAGGAGTTGTTGAACCGCTGGATTGTACCCTTGGAGAGTCAGGTGGACTACCTGGCGCTGCACACGGGGAAGCAGATTCAGATACCTTTCGACGCCCTGGTGATCTTCTCGACCAACCTGGACCCGGGAACGCTGGACGAGGCTTTCCTGCGTCGAATCCCTCATAAGGTGATGATTCCCAACCCCACTCTGTACGAGTACTACCTGCTGTTCGAGCGAGTCTGTGCAGCCAAGGGGGTCGCCTTCGACAAGGACGGGTTCTCGTACCTGGTTGACAGGTACTATCGCAAAACCAATAGACCGCTCAGGGCCTGCCACCCACGCGACCTCGTAGACCAGATGGTGATCACGGCGCGTTACAGTGACCAGGAACCAGTCTTGAACAAGGAGTACGTGGACCTGGCGTGCAAGAACTACTTCGTCCAGGCACCAGGTGAGCAGTTCCAAAGAGCCTGACCTGGGCGAGAATACCGTTGATGATCTGAAGGGGCAGCGATACTCTGCCAGTCACTAGGAGGGGCCACTTGTCCCGTGTCGGGAAGTGGCCCTTTCTTGGAGACGGACCTGATGATTGAAGAGAAGGAAGCGCTGACCGAGCGGGAGCTGGAGGTAGTGCGCGCCGTGGCTACCGGCGCCACCAACCAGCAGATCGCTCGGGATCTTGTGATCAGCGTCAATACGGTCAAGGTCCATCTCAAGAACATCTTCGTCAAGCTGGACATCCAGTCTCGGACGGAAGTGGCCCTCTACGCCGTGAAAGAGGGCCTGGTCGAGGTGCAACGACCGGTAGCGGCAGAGGACCAGTTGGGGGCGGAGTCCGCACCCATCGCGCGCGAGCCAATCTCGCGGAGCAAGCGTGTGATTCTGGTGGCGACGGTGATCTTCGCAGCGATGCTGGTGGTGCTGCCGCGCCTGGAGATGTCCTCCGTGCCAGCGCCGGGCAACGAATTCTTGGACGTGGGAGCCAGCGCCGCTCAGGGCGGCACTCCTGTCCAGTTGCAGCGCTGGGAATCCCTGGCTCCGCTGCCCGCGCCGCGCAGCCGACTGGCTGCCGTGTACTATGACGGGAGGATTCTCGTCATAGGTGGTGACACATCGACTGGCACCACTGGTGCCGTAGAGGAGTATGACCCTTCCATCAACAGTTGGCGAGCGAGGGCCGGCAAGCCCACGCCCGTCAACAATGTGGGGGCTGCCCTCATGGGAGGGAAGGTGTATGTGCCTGGGGGCTACTCCAGCGATGAGGGGGTCGTTGCTGCGTTGGAGATCTACGATCTGGAGGCTGATTCCTGGGAGGCTGGGGCCCCCATGCCGGTTCGCCTGTGCGCCTATGCTATCTCCGCCGTTGAGGGGAGGCTGTATGTCTTCGGTGGCTGGAACGGCTCCGCGTATGTGGCCTCCACCTTGGAGTACAACCCGCTTACCGAGACATGGTCTGAGAAAACGCCGATGTCGTCGCCGCGAGGGTTCGCCTCGGCCGGCGCGATCGGGGGAAGAATCTATGTGGTAGGGGGGTACGACGGGCAGAGGGAGTTTGCCACAGTCGAGGAGTACGACCCTGCCCAAGAGGGTCACGGCGACCCCTGGCGCCAGAGAACTCCCATGAGCATGCGGCGGGGGGGCCTGGGAGTGGCTACCATCGCTGGCAGCCTTTATGCCATCGGTGGGGGGTGGAACAGATACCTGGCTTTCAACGAGCGCTACGACCCCAGGTCAGACCAGTGGTCTGCGCTGGAGACGCCACTGTCCGGACAGTGGCGGAACCTGGCGGTGGTAGCGGGCGACACGGGCATCTACGCTCTGGGCGGGTGGAACGGCGACTTCCTGGACGCCAACTACGAGTACCAGGCGCTCTTCACCTACTATCTACCAGAGGTTCCCTAGGGAGTCGGACGACACTCGGGGGGGATGTTGAACCTCGCGGAAAGCCCTTGACATAAGTCACTGGCCAGTAGTGAGGGCCTTAGCCCTTGGGGCGCGCCAAGGGGCCCAGCACTACGGACGTGGGGTTCTTAGTTGCGCCTTCAGCACTTGCGAGACGGCGGGAGGCGCCCCAATAGGGGCGGGCGGGGGAGGCAGATACCTCGCTGGCTGGAGTGACTGGTGGAACTGCGTGGGAATGCAAAACCCCCTGTGGGTGCTTGCTTGACATGACGGTACTGCGCCCGTATAATGTTGAGTAGTCAAGGCCCGCTAGCTCAATCTGGCAGAGCAGCTGACTCTTAATCAGTTGGTTCCAGGTTCGAGTCCTGGGCGGGTCATAGAAACGAGAGGAACCCTCGCGAGGGTCGGTGGGGAGGCCAGGCCCGATAGCTGCCAGGTCGCCCACACCGCCTCCGGCGAGGGTTCCTTTGTTGGACTACTGATGCTACTGTGAACAGTGGGATGCAAGGGGCGTTTGGCTCAGGAGCCGTACACAGGCAGCACCCAGTCTGAGTACTTCGGATTCTTCCCCCTGATCACGTTCTCATACTCGGTCTGCAACCGCGCGGTCAGCGGGCCAACTTTGCCGTCGCCCACCTGATATCGGTCCACGGAGAACACCGGCAACACCTCAAAGGCGCTGCCGCACATGAAGACCTCGTCGGCGATGTAGAGCTCAGTCCGATCCACCTCTCGCTCCACCACCGGTACCGACATCTCCTTCTGGAAGAGTTCGATGAGGGTGGCCCTGGTAATGCTCTCCAGGATGCCCCCGGTCACCGGCGGGGTGAGGGCCGTGCCGTCCCGCACGAGGAAGACACAGGCCCCAGGGCCCTCGGCCACCTTGCCCAGCTCATTGAGAAGTATGGCGCTGTCGTAGCCATCCTCCGCTGCCTGCACTGTGGCCAGCCTGCCATTCTGGTAGTTGGCGGCGGCCTTGATCCGGGGCGGCATGTCACGGTCTGAGATGCGCGTCCAGGAGCTGACACAGACGTGGATGCCCTCGCCCGTGCCCAGGATGGACTTGCGCGGCCCTGCGATCACGTAGGCCCCGACGTCCACCGTGCCCGGCTTGTAGGAGAAGAACCCCTGGCCCACACCGAAGTA
>CAYGQI010000006.1:7183-27442 GCA_964351925.1 uncultured Anaerolineales bacterium
CGACGTCCACCGTGCCCGGCTTGTAGGAGAAGAACCCCTGGCCCACACCGAAGTAGACCGTGGGGCTGAGGTGCACGTCCTCCCGCAGGCTATTCTTGGCCAGGAGTCCGACGCAGCCTTCCCCGATATCATCGAGTGGAAAGTCGAGCGTCATGCGCATCATCTTCATGGACTGGGAGAGCCTCCGGAGATGGTCCTCCATCCTGAAGATATACAACTGCCCCTGTGACTCATTCCAGTAGCCTCTCATACCCTCGAATACCGAGCTTCCGAAGCGAACCGCATCCGTCGCAACGTGAATCTTCGCATCATCCCACGGGATGAACTCTCCGTTCATCCATAAGTAAGCTGGGTGTTCTCTTGTCATCTCTCCTCCCATGGTGACGGCACTCCGTTTTGACCACGGAGAATAGCACAATCCTGGCGATAGCGCCACGTTTTCGCGGGACTACGTAGGAAGACCACTGCCCGCAGGCCACATACACCAGCCAGCGCCCTGGCGCGAAATGCAGAGTGAGGGCAACTGGCCCGCCGATGTGCTACGTCGAACGGGTCGGTCTGGTTCGGGCCTGAATGTGCGGACGCAGGGTGATGGCGCCTGGGGGGCGGTGATGTAGATGCGTCTGGCCACGATCTGAATCGGATAGAGAAGGGTTGCTCCCGCCAGGCTGGCCAGCGCAGCGCCACGCGATCCACCTGCCGGAGGCGTCCTGGCGGTCGCGAACGCTGATTTCTCCGCACTTGACAACTCCTTATGATCTGTGCTATAAGTGACCCAGGCCCGATTGGCGGGTTGGTTGCGCACTTTTCAGTCAGAGATCGGTGAGTCCCATCTGCCCCGATGGGTGAAGAGCGTGCAAGACTCCGCAGTCGCAGCGAAGTGGCGTCCTGGGTGTGATCTTGCGGAGTTGCCAGGCCGGGTTTGCTGATCGAGGATGCAAGTGGACATCCGGTTAAGGAGCGCACCGGTACTCAAGCCTAAAACCACCCCCAAACTGGTGGTGCTCAGCGGATTGCTGGAACTGGCCTCAGCCGAACTGGAGCAGGCTATCCACAGCGAGCTGGCCGAGAACCCTGCGCTCCAGGCCACCGAGGCTGGCTACTGCGAGAGCTGTGGCGCGATTCTTTCTGGTGCCTCTTGTCCTCTCTGCCAGGGCAGCGCGGACCAGACGCGTGGCCTTGCCCTCGACGATGAGGGGGGCTTTGAGGCAATGGCCGATCTCACGGACGACGACTGGGATCCCTTCTCCACTGTGGCGGCGCCGTGGTCATTCCGCGATCATCTTCTCTGGCAGCTCTCACCCCAACTGTCTGACGTCGAGCTGGAAGTGGCCTCTCTCCTGCTGGAGAACCTGGATGCCCATGGTCTCCTCGACTGCGAGCTGGGCACTATTGCCTCAGCGGCGCGCGTGCCCATCAGCCGGGTCGAAGAAGTCCTATCGGTGGTCCAGAGGCAGGAGCCTGTAGGCGTCGCTGCGAGCACCGTGGAAGAGAGTCTCCTGATTCAATTGGAGAGTCTCGACGGTGACGGGGAACTGGTGGAGCTCTGTCGCCTCCTGATCCGCGACCACTGGGCCGCGCTGTGCAAGGGCAAGCTGGAGAAGATCGCCAGAAGCTTGCGGCTGGCGGAGGAGGATATCGGGCGGGCCAGGGACTTCATCAGCGCCAATCTCCATCCCTATCCCGTCCACTCTTGGGTCCAGTCACCCACGTCCGCCGAGCGCCCGGTTCAGGAGGCTTACCTTCGGCCCGACGTGAGCATCACCGTACACGGTGCGTGCGGCGAAGAGGAGTTCGAGATTCAGTTCCCCGAAGAGAGACGTTTTCGCCTTGGCCTGGACCACGACTACGCGACGGCCTCCGAGATGCTGGCGGGGAGTGAAACGGAGGAGAATGCGGAGGGGTACGAGCACGTTCGGCGTTGCCTGGAGAGAGGGAGGCTCTTCATCTCCGGCTGGAATGAGAGGTGGCGGACGCTCCGCCGAGTGGTGGAAGGGCTGATGGAGCATCAGAGGGAGTTTCTGCTGGGCGACGAGATGTCTCTTCGGCCTCTGACGCGAGCTCAACTGGCGGAGACGCTGGGTATGCACGAATCAACCATGAGCAGAGCCGTGGCCTCCAAGTACGCTCTCCTACCCGGGGGGCGCATCGTAGCTCTGGCAGATTTCTTCGATGGTTCGCTGAGGGCAAAGTCATTGATCAAGGAAGCGGTGTCACAAGAGGCATATCCGCTCACCGATGGCGAGTTGGTGGACTTGCTTGCGGCGGCTGGCATCTCCGTGGCCAGACGCACCGTGCAGAAGTACCGGCAGGCGCTGGGGATTCTGCCGTCGGAACTGAGGTGAAATGTCCCTCATCGGGTTGCTGAAGGTTCGAAACAGGTATGTCATTCTGGCTGCGTGCCTGCTGGGCGTGCTCTTGCTGGCCGCTGTCGTCACATATCTGTTCCGGGGTGCCCGGACGCCTGCTGGAGTGGCACCGCTTGGCGAGGCTGAGCGGGGCTGGCTGGCCGAGAAAGGCCAGTTGCGGTTCGCCGGTCGACGGGCGGAGCCGCCTTTCGGCTTCTCCGAGGGGGACGGCCCGTATCAGGGGTACGAGGTGGACCTGGCGGAGGCCTTGGGGCCGGTCCTGGGGGTAGGCATAGAGGTCCAGCCCATGACCCGGGAAGAGGCCTTGGTCGCGCTGGCGAACGGGGAAGTGGACGCCGTGATGGGCATGGTGCAGACGCCAGAGAACGGAGACGAGTTTGACTTCACCGAGCCATACGTCAGCAGCTCGCTGGCGATCTTCGTGCGGTCGGACAGGTTCGATGTAGCCCGACTTGAGGATCTCAGGAGACAACGCGTAGCCGTTCAAGCCGGCACCGCTGGTCAGAGCGTGCTGGCAGGCGAGGCCGAAATCTCGCCTGTCTTGGTGCAAACAGCGGAAGAGGGAGTGCGCTCTGTCCATGAGGGAGAGGTTGTGGCCTTCGTGGCGGATGAGATCGCCGCTTTGCGCGCTGTGCAGGAAGCCAATCTGGAGGACGAAATCAAGATCGTCGGTCTACCTCAACAGACCGTGAGCTACGCTTTTGCGCTGCCAAGGGATGCGGACACCGAAGTAGCAGTCCTCAACTATGGACTGGCCTCCGTCGAGGCGTTGGGGCTTAAACAGCAGGTTGATCGGACGTGGTTCGGCGTTTCGCTGGGGGCGGGTGCTGCAGGCACAGGCGGGACCACGGTCACCGCCCTGCTCACGGTTCTCGTGGTGGGACTGTTCCTTGGCAACGCGGCCTATTTCCTGCTGAAGAGGCGTCGGCGCCCGAGCGAGGGCGGTGCAGGCCTGGATCAATCGAGAGAGAAGTACAACAAGCTCGTGGAGGGAACAGACGAGGCGGTCTTCACTCTTGGCGGTGACCTGGGTCTCTTGGAGGTCAACAACAGGGCAGAGTCTTTGACGGGGTACGCGAGGGACAGCCTGCTGAGAATGAGTCTCACCGACCTCGTCTCCCCGGCCCACAGGAAGGCAGTCGAGGATTGCCTGGAGAGCACTTTCAGGGAAGGTGTGGCGACCTTAGAGGGGGTGTCTCTCATTGACAGGCTCGGTGACGAGGTGCCAGTGCGCCTCAGCGCTCACACGGTGTCCCAGGAAGGCCGGAGAATCGTGCAGTGTATGGCCAGGGACGTGCGAGAGCGCGAGAGGTGGCGGGGCCAGGTGCAGCTGAGAACCGAGTATCTCTCCGCAGTCAATGCTATCGCCAATACGGTCAGCCGCTCCGTGGACACAGAGGACATGCTGGCCGAGGTACTGAGCAAGCTCCTGGGTCTGACACGCATGGATGCGGGTGTGATCTACTTGACCGGGAGTGGCGACGGAGAGATGTCCATGACTCCCGTGGTGAAGCAAGGATTCACTGCGGAATCGATGAGAAGACTTGGTTGGCCTGACGGACCCCGCAGATTGGCCGTGGAAGTAGCTCAAGCTGGGAGAGTCATTGTCGCCTCCGACCAGGGTCCCCTGGTGGAGGCGGGGCCCGGGACGGAAGGACTGGAAGCCGGCACTCGCGCGGGCATACCGTTGGCGTCCAAAGATCACGTTCACGGCGTGGTGAACATATATGGTCGCGAGCCTCGCAGGTTTACGGACGAGGACATCGCATTGCTGGTCACAGTGGGAAACCAGATAGGAGTCGCCATAGAGAACGCTCAGCTGATCCATCGCCTGCAGCGCAGCGTCAGCGAGGTGGGGGCCATGCGTCGCTTCAGCGAGAGCGTGCTTCAGGACATGACCAATGGATTGGTCGTGGTGGACAGGGACGGAAAGGTACGTCTCGTCAATCGGGCCGGGGAGAGCCTTCTCGGCTGTAAGGAGCCGGAGGTCCTGGACAGCTCAGTCGAAGAGTTGCTGGGTCGTGGGGCCAGTATCGTGCGGGACAGCATGGAGAGGCAGCTGGCCTATCCCGGAGTGGAGATCCACGTGAGGAGGGACGGAGGAGAAAGCTTGCCCCTCGGCATGAGCGTTTCCCCCCTGCGAGGAGAGGGCGGCACCGTCAATGGCGCCGTGGTTATGCTGCGCGACCTGAGAGGAGAGAAGGAACTGGAGGAAGAGAGGATCAGACTGGAGCGGCTTGCGGTGCTGGGGGAGGTGTCGGCGGTGATGGCTCACGAGATACGGAACCCGCTCGCCGGGATGGCCGCTGGCATCCAACATCTTCTATCCAAGTTCGACAAGGATGACGAGAGACACGAGGCTCTGGAAAGGATACAAAGGGAAGGGGAGAGAGTCAACAGTCTGATTGGGGACATCCTGCTCATCTCACGGCCACCGCGCCTCAATCTGGCCCCCTGCGACATCGTTGGCATCTTGGAGGAGCTTGTTGGGCAGCGAAAGCACAAAGCCACGGCCCAGGGCGTGGAGATCTTGACCGACTTTGCGCCCAACCTACCCGAGGTGAGGGTAGACCAGATGAGGTTGGTGCAGGCATTCTCCAACCTGGTGGCGAACGCCCTGGAGGCGATGCCCAGCGGACGGCAGCTGAGGATAGCGGCGAGAGGGCCTGTCCCTGGTGAAGGCCAGGTGCGGTACCTCGAGGTGGTGCTCGAGGACAACGGCTTGGGCATCAAGGAGGAGGAACTGCCAAAGATATTCCAGCCCTTCTACACCACGAAGGCGCGGGGGACCGGGTTGGGGTTGCCTATCGCCCAGCGGATCATCGAGGAGCATAAGGGTGAGCTCACGGTGGAGAGTAGGGAGGGGGAAGGGACGAAGGTGACGGTGCGGCTTCCCCTGCCTGAAGGGGCAGGGCGATGAGCGGGCGAATCCTCATCATAGACGACGAAGAGACTCTCTGCTACTTCCTGAAAGAGTCGCTGGAAGAAAAGGGGTACCAGGCGTGGGCCGCGCATACCGCCGGCGATGGTCTCGAGCAACTGGCCACTCATGGCGTAGACCTGGTGTTGTTGGACCTCAAGCTGCCGGACGGAGAGGGTCTCGACGTGCTGAGCGAGATCAGACAAGTCGACGTCGAGCTGCCGGTGATAGTGTTGACAGGACACGCAGCCGTCGAAACCGCGGTACGAGCGATGAAGTTGGGGGCCTACGACTATCTGGAGAAGCCAGTCAACCTGGCACAGCTCACCAGCAGCGTTGCCGAGGTGTTGAACTCCACACGCCGGGAAAGGCGGTCTGGCAGGGCGACTGATGGAGAGGTTGCGGCTGCCGGAGCTCCGGAGAAGGAGATGCAGGCTTCGGGGGAGGCGTTGGCGGAGACTACAGGCGAGCTGGAGCAGTCTTCGCAGACTACCCGGCGGCTACGGCAACTGATAAGAAGACTGGAGGAGGCGACGCTTCTCGATGCTATGAGCCGCGATCTCCTGCGGTGCGAGACGGTGCACGAACTGACGGAGAGCGCAGGGGAGGGTCTCCTGCAACTCTCTTCGGTGGACATGGTAGCCATATTCGTTGGCGACGGCGAAGACGAGGACTTGGTGCTGGCGAGTCAGCGCCGTTTCCGAGCGGACGTTTGGGACGAACCTCGGCTGCGAAGGCTCCCTGCCACAGGGGTTCTGAGCCAGGCTGTGCGCCGCTGGGAGGGAGGGGTACCGCTGAGTGAAGCGGGCCCGGATCCGTGGATCGATGAGGTGAATGCCAGGTTAGGGGATGGCATCGCGACCGCGCTCGTGCCCCTGCGCGACGGTCGTCAGGTATGGGGGCTGATGCTGCTCGGGCGGCAGGGCACGCGTGCCTATGACCGCACTGAGATTGAAGTCTTCTGTACGGTGGGAGAACGTCTGGCGCTGGCTCTGAAGCAGGCAGGCCACCTTGCTTCTCTTCAGGAGCGCACCAACTGGCTTGCAGAGCGCGAGGCGCGCCAACGGCTACTGCTGGAAAGTATGCCCCACGGGGTGGTCGTAGTGGACCGCGAAGCTTCGGTGATGCTGGTTAACCAGGAAGCAGAGCGATTGCTGGGTTGCCGCGAAGAGGACGTTCTGGGCAGCGGACTGGAAGGTTTGCTCGGATCCGGCGCGGCCGTAGTGCGAGACAGCCTTCAACGTGATCTAGCCTACAGGCAGGAAGAGATTGTTGCAGGTGAGAACCTCAAGGAGAGAGTACCCCTCCACATGAGCGTTTCGCCGTTGCGAGGCGACAGCGGCAGGAATAGTGGAGCGGTCATTACGCTTACCGATCTCAGGCGTGTCAAAGAGCAGGAGAAGGAAAGGAGCAAGCGGGACCGTCTCTCGGTGCTGGCTGAGGTGTCCGCGGTAGTGGCTCACGAGATACGCAACCCACTGGCTGGCATGGTCGCTGGGATCCAGCATTTGCTCACCAAGTTCCGCGCGGGTGACGAGAGACACGAGGCCTTGCAGAGGATCCTGAAGGAGGGGGAGAGGGTAGATCGGATTGTTGAGGACATCCTGCTTATCACCAGGCCCCCACACCTGAACCTGGCTCCTTGCGACATCTCTGAGGTTGTGGGGCGAGTGGTGGACGAGTATGAGAATAAGGCCGCTGCGGCGGGCGTGCAGGTGCGTCGCTGCCACAGCGCTGGCCTCCCGCTAGTGAGAGGAGATGAGAAGCGTCTGCGCCAAGCCCTCTCCAAGCTAGTGCTTAACGGCATAGAGGCCATGCCCGCGGGCGGGTCGCTCGACATTGTCATCGCCGGTCCCTCCCGGGGGGAAGCCGAGTACGTCGAAGTGGAGATAAGTGACCACGGCGTGGGAATCAGAGAGCAAGATAGGGGCAGGCTTTTCGAGCCTTTCTACACGACGAAGACCAGAGGGACTGGGCTTGGAATGGTGATAGCCAAACGGATCATCGATGAGCACGGCGGCGAGATCGAGGTGCTGAGTGAGGAGGGGGAAGGAACGAAGGTCATCGTCAGGCTTCCCCTGGCGGGGAGGGGAGGGTGATGAATGACAGGATCCTGATCGTTGATGACGAAGAGACCCTCTGTTATTTTCTGAAGGCTTCACTGGAGGATAAGGGCTACCAGGCCGCCATTGCCTACACGGCCGCCGAAGGTCTGGATGTGGTCACCAGACAACAGATAGACCTGGTGTTGCTGGACCTGAGATTGCCGGATGGAGATGGTCTGGATGTGTTGGATCAGATTCATAGGGTGGACTCCAACCTGCCGGTCATCGTGCTTACCGGCCACGCAGGTGTCGAGAGCGCCGTGCGGGCGATGAAGCTTGGTGCGTACGACTACCTCGAGAAGCCAATCAACCTGGAGGAGCTGAGTATCACCGCGGCCAAAGCCCTCGAATCCAGGGCCATGCGCCAGGAGATACGAAGGCTCCGCCATCAGCAGGACGGGGACCATCAGTTCATTGTCGGTGACAACAAGCAGATGCAGGGCATCATGGGTCTCATCGAGCGTTTGGCGCCCACCAAAGCCAGCGTGCTGATCCAAGGGGAGAGCGGCACCGGCAAGGAAGTGGTGGCGCAGGCCATCCACAGGCTGAGCCCCAGGGCAAAGAAAGGCTTTCTGGCCATCAATTGTGCTGCCATCCCCGACAGCTTGGTGGAAACCGAGCTCTTTGGGCACGAGAAAGGCTCCTTCACTGACGCCATAGAGGAGAAGCCTGGCCTGATCGAGATGGCCGACGGAGGCACCCTGTTCCTGGATGAGATCAGCACCCTCAAACTGGAACTGCAGGCCAAGCTGCTGCGCGTTCTCGAAACAGAGACGGTCAGGCGGGTGGGCAGCGTGAAGGACATACCCATCGACTTTCGCGTGATCGCTGCCACCAACCGCGATCTTCGGCAGGCGATTCAAGAGGGCGAGTTCCGCGGGGACTTGTACTATCGGCTGAGCGTGATGGTGATTGATATACCTCCGCTCCGAGACCGCGCCGAAGACATGGATAAGTTCGCGGCCGCGTTCGTTGCCGACTTCAACAAGACCACTCTGAAGAACGTGCAGGGCATCTCAGATGATGCTCTGCGCCTGCTGCGACAGTATGAATGGCCGGGCAACGTTCGTGAGCTGCGCAACGTCATCGAGCGGGCGATGATCCTCTGCAGCGGTGACATGATCAACGTCAGCGACTTGCCCGCCGAGATAGTGAGCGTGGAACCCAGCATGGCCTTCGCGAGCAACGTGGTTCCGATCCCTGCAGTGTCTGGCGGCGTTGACATGGAGGCCATGATGGCCAGTATCAAGAAACGAATGATGCTGGAAGCGTTGACTCAGACGCAGGGAAACAAGAGCCAGGCCGCCAAGCTGTTGAATCTGAGCCGGGATCAGTTCAACTATGCACTGAAGAAGTACGGCCTGGACTCAGACCACCGGTAGGGGAATCGCTCCAGCGCTGCCGGCCCCGTCGGACGCCAGTTCACAGACCCCAGACTAGCCCACATTCCCTCTGAGCCTGCGCGCCTGCCGCCCATCGACCTGTCTTGGGGTGTCGAGAAGCCGCGCTTCCATCCTCGTGTGCGCCGACTTTTGCCTGGGCACGGCGTTTTTCCCCAACTGTGTGCGGATTTTTCCGCATTGCGTAGTTTTCCGCATTTT
This sequence comes from uncultured Anaerolineales bacterium, assembly GCA_964351925.1. GTDB lineage: Bacteria > Chloroflexota > Anaerolineae > UBA7937 > B3-Chlor > JAUVXJ01. The sequence goes on from CAYGQI010000006.1 coordinate 16,179, forward strand.
CGATGCCCTCTGCTGGTAGCCGGCAGGCGGATCGCGGCCAGGCAGACCAAAGGTGGCTGGCGGCCGGCAGTGTGCGGTGGGGGGACGGAGTCGCTGCAGACACCACGAGATCTAGTAGTGTGCCGGCAGTGGACCCCCACATAGGGCCCCTGCGAGTCACCATTCCCGCCCCTTGCGCTGCCTCCTAAGGACGGCCTGTCCCCCTGGCGTTAGTGCGACCGCTCCAAGATCGCAGCCTGGCACGGATCTTGCACATCAGTATGAGTAGAGAAGTGTGATTCACTTTGGTCAGGTGGGCTGGACATGTCGGAGACGCTGGGAAGACTGCTGATCGCTGAGGATGAGGACACGCTGTCGTACTTCCTGAGGCAGAGTCTCGAGGACTCCACGCCCTCCTTCAAAGTCGAAGTAGTGGGTGCCGGAGATGAAGCGCTCAAGAGAGTTGTTGCTGGCCACTTTGATCTCATTGTCGTGGATCTGAGGCTTCCGGATATGGACGGCGTGTCGCTGATCAAGGCAGTCCGCCAATTCGATCCCTTCATGAAGGTGATCGTGATGACGGCTTATGGCTCTCCTGAGGAGGAGAGGGAAGTGAGGAAGCTTGGCGTGCATGGTTTTGTGACCAAGCCCTTCGTGATCGAGGACATGAAGAGAATGATAGCCCGGACAGTGGCAGACAGCACTCTAAGTGCGGGAGGGGCAGGAGCATGAGGTACGAGATTCAGGTCGTTATGTCGGTGAGTCTGTTCGTCATTGGGGTACTTTCATCGCTTTCAGGGCTTTGGATCATCCTGGCCAAGGAATACCACCAGGCGATGAAGCAGTTGTCCTCGCAATCTGTGAGGATTAGCGGACGTGCCGTCACGCAGGACACGGTCGCGCCTCTCATCGATTCGGCATCGCGAATGGTGGAGGCCATCAACCAGCTCATTCGCACAGCCGCAGGCGTGGGTGCGTTTCTCACCGTGGTGGGTGTCATGATCTGCGTGGTTTCCTTCTGGATGATGGGCAGAGTGTGAGGTGGGGACCATGAGCGAGATTGACAATGGAGGCACGCTGGCATCGCCGGAAGAAGCAACGGGCGAGAGCAGGGTGGAAGTCATAGACGTACAGGCTACGGTGGGTAAGTACCTGCAGTCTCTGGTCGATGATCCTAGACTGCAGCGCATATCCTCCTCCTACGTACCGGTGCGCCTTGTGCCTGCGAGCGGTGCGGGTACGGGCTCGCAGAGCAACGATGGAGGGGGCGATTCAGGCTCTCAAGCAGCTCTCCAGAGTACAGAGGATCTCCTTTCCTGCTCCGACTCCTGGGAGAGGATCGTTCTGTTGGGGGGGCCGGGCGGTGGCAAGAGTGCCACCCTCCGGTGGCTAGCGTTCCAGCAGGCAGGTCGCGTGCTCCGAGGCGGTGAGTTCGGCGGACAGGCCGGGCGTGACTCGTCGGAGTGCGTTCCGCTGTACCTGGAACTGCCTGCGTCGGGTGGAAGTGCAGGCATATTGCGAGCCCTGGCGGCGTCCTTTGGCGAGTATGAGCTTGAAGTGGATGAGGAGGCTGTGGGCCGCATCCTCGCGGGTAACCGTATCCTGTTCCTGTTGGATGGCCTCGAACGCGTGCGGGACAACCAGGTCCTTGACGAAGTCGCCCGTTTGGCGGAGGCAAATAGCGCCAGGTGCGTGGCTGCGTGCCGTACCGAGGAGTACCGGCCGTTCAGGCGATGGCTGGAGGACCCGCAGGTGGTCGAACTCCAGGAGTTCAGCGACGCAGAGCGCATGAGGTACCTGGAGGGACAGTTGCCCGAGTCGGCGAAGAGCTTCGCAGTGTGGAACGCCAGGGCCGACGAGCGCCTTTGGAGGCTCCTTCGTATACCTCTCTATTCGGCTGTATATGCGGACCTAGTCCGGGGCACGCGCGCAGGCGTGGGTCAGGCCGAACGGAGCGCCGTCGTCAGGGAAGGGGTGCAGCGACTACTGGAGTCGGCGAGTGGCGCTTCGGAAGGCTTGATGCTTGACGAGACGAAACAGCGCCTAGCCAGCCTGGCACTGCACATGCAGCGTCTAGGGGAGTACAGCGGGGCTGCCCCTGGCGATGGGCAGCTAGTCGCTCAACTTGAACCCGCAGGTGTCGGGCTATCGCGGCAATGGGTTTCGAACTTGGCCTCGACAGGGGTGGTCAGCGTCTCCAGGCAGAATGACACCGTCTCCTTCAGTGACCCCACGGTGCGCGACTTCTTCGTAGCGCTCGCGCTGAGCGATTCTTGCACCGGGACGCTACCCGCGAGCATCTGCCTGGACTCCGAGGAAGCCGCCCAGCGGTGGGAAGGCGTACTGGTACACCTCTATCATCTCATGACTGATCGGCTTGCCTATCTGCAGCAGCTGCTACAGATCCGCATCGATGGCTGGGGGCCGCGCATTGCTGCCAAGTGCTTGGCCTACAATGAGGCTCCTGAGGAGGCCCGTGAACTGGCTGCCTCTCTGGCTCTCATCGACAACCTCGACCTGACTTCGGTCTACAAGTTGGGCAAAGCTTTGAGGGAACTTGGCCAGACTGACGATGCCACAGCCTTGTTCGAGGGCATCATCGGTCGCGAACAGGGGGATACGCGAGCCCGACAAGAGTTGCTGGGATACCGGGAGAAGTACCGCCAGAGCAGTCTGGACGAGGGGTCGGCCGGAGACCCAGGGAAAGTGATCTCACGGCGGAATCTCGGTCTGCTTTATCGAGAGATGGACCAAGTGGACAGAGCTGTGTCGGAACTGGAGGCAGCCGCTAAGGGCGCCAATGCTGCTTGCTCCGACACTTATCACGAGCTGGGTCTGGCTTATCTCAAGAAGGGCCAGCTCCAGGACGCACTGTCCGCCTTCCAGCACGCCATAGCGCTTGATCCGGGGGTAGCTGCCTATCACTGCAGTCTTGGCATGGCGCTCAACCGGCTTCAGCGGTACGCGGAGGCTCAGGCGGAGCTACAGCAAGCGACGACCCTGGAGCCGGACAGCGCGGTTCCCTACGTCGAGTTGGGCCGCGCCTACCAGGAACAGGAGTGGTATGCGGAAGCTCTTGCCGCCTATCAAGCGGCAGAGAAACGAGACGCTCGGGATCCATCCTCGCCATACTATATCAGCCAGTTGCTTGCCATGCGAGAGCGCTGGGAGGAGGCAGCCGATGCCTTGTCCCGAGCACTGACCCTTGCCCCAGATCAGGCACCATGGCACTTCCAACTGGCGTCGATGTATGAGCGGCTGCATCGGAGCAGCGATGCAATGGCGGAATACCGGCAGGCCGCGCACACGGACCCCAAGAACGCAGAGTATCAGCACAAGGCTGGCACCCTGTCTCGCGAGGCACGTCTGGTCGAGGGAGCTATCAAGCATCTTACGAGAGCCGTAGAACTTGACCCTCAGCGGCCCGACTGGTGTTTTGACCTGGCGGGCGCCCTCGTAACCGCGGGCAGGGACGAGGAAGCCTGGGTGTGGGCCGAGCGCTCCGTGGAACTGGCGCCAGAGGATGCTCAGTACCGAGTCTCGGCGGGAAGCATCCTATGTCGCTTGGGGCGTAGCAGCGAGGCCGAGTCACATCTGCGCAAAGCGGTCGAGCTGGAGCCTGGAATGGCATTTGCACACCATGAACTGGGAGTTCTCCTCGCTCGGCAGGGCAGATGGGGCGAAGCTATCTCACAGTATGAAGCGGCCGTCACCCTCGAGCCCGGGGAAGGAAAGCACCATCATCGGCTGGGTACCTTGCTTGGACAGATGGGCCGTCTCGATGCCGCGGTCCCAATGCTGATGAGGGCGATTGAACTGGATCCCTCACAGGCTGAGCCAGTGGCAGACCTAGGCGAGGTGTACGAAAAGCTGGGCCGAGACGTTGACGCGTCTCGGATGTACGAGGAAGCTGTCTCCATCGCGCCACACAGCGCGCGCTATCATCTACGCGCAGCCGCGCTGTGCTACAAGATGGGACGCGTCGAGGATGCTCAGAGCCATCTGCAAGTGGCTGCACGGCAGGAACCTCGGAACGGCGAGGTTCACTTCCTTCTGGGAAGGGTCCACGAGGCAGAGGGAGCTCTGGAGGAGGCCCTGGAAGACTACCAGGAGGCCATAGGATTCAGCCCGGACCGGGCAGAGTATCACCTCGGTGCGGCGTCGGTGGCCCGCCGACTCGGTCGGCTGAACGTTGCCAGGGCCGAAGCCGAGAACGCCGCGGAGCTGGAAGCCCATCGACCAGAGGTCAGTTATGAACTCGGAAGGGTCTTGCAGGAGCTGGGTTTGGCGCGAGAGGCGGCAGGGGCTCTGGAGAGAGCGGCGGAAGCTGCCAAGGATAATGCAGAGATCCAACTCCATTATGCTTGGGCTCTGCGGGACATTGGCCGCGTTGAAGAGGCGATCGCGGTTCTGGAGGCTGCTCAAAGACTGGTGAGCGCTCCGGTACTTGTCCATAGCGAGTTGGCCGACCTCTACGCAGCGCAGGGGCAGGCGCGGGAGGCCTTGCAGCAACTGGACGAAGCTGTGAGCATGGATCCGGAGAACGCCGTCCACTATGCGAAGAAAGGCGCGCTCCTGCGTGGCCGCGGCGAGGTCGAGCTCAGTGTGGCTACGCTGAAGCAGGCACGGGACCTCAGTCCTGGGGATCCCGAGATCCTCTGGGAACTGGGGCAGAGTCTCGAGCAGACTGGCCGTCAGCAAGAGGCATGCACATCGTACGGCGAGGCCGTTCAGCTGGCTCCGCAATCACACAAGTATCAACTCGCCCATGGTATCTCGTGCAAGGCTAGCGCCGATTGGCACAATGCCGAGCGTGCCCTGGCCGCAGCCGTTCAACTCTCCCCGGAAGACCCAGAGAGCAACTACCAGCTTGGTGATCTCTATTTGGAGCGTGGTGACCTCGAACAGGCGGTGCCGCTACTGGAGAGGGCAACCTCCTCGAACCCAGACAACGGACTCTACTATCGCTCCCTGGGACGCGCCTACGGGGTTGTAGGCCAGGAAGACGCTGCAATCCGTGCCCTGGAGCGTGCCAGCTCCCTAGTGGAGGGAGACCCCACCCTGCTATACGAACTGGCGGAGGTGGTTGACTCTCAAGGATATGCGCAGAGAGCTCTGGCTTTGTATCGCGAGGCTCTGGATTTGAGACCAGGCGAGCCACGGTACCTTGCGAGGGTGGCAGATGTGCTCAGGGAGCTGGGCCAAACGGATGAAGCCCTCAGCACTCTGGAGCAGGCTTCACAGGCTGGTGCGGCAGTTCCTGAGGTGCAAGCGGCGCTCGCCCAGTTGTACAGGTCGGTGGGACAGCTGGAAGAGGCGGCGGGTGCGGCTCAGAAGGCCGTACAACTCGCACCATCCAGTGCAGCGTACCGAGCACAATACGCTGAGGTTCTCAACGATCTTGGTCGGCTCGACGATGCACTCTCACAGCTGGAGGAGGGTGTCCGTCTGGAGCCGGACAATGCGGGCATACGCTTCTCGTATGGGCAGGTTCTGGAGAAGCGGGGCATGCTGGAGTTGGCGGCTGGGCAGTATGAAGAGGCTGCCCGGCAGGCCCCTCAGCGGGCGGAATGCCACTTCTCCCTTGGGCGCTTGCTGGCCAGGATGGGGCGGTCGGACGAGGCGACGGCGGCGCTCGGCAAGGCCGTGGCCCTGAATCCAGAAGATCCGGAGGTCCGCCTGATCGCTGGTCGGGTGCTTTACGAGCAGGGTTTGCCCGAGGAGGCCTTGTCTCAGTTCGAGAGGGTGCTCGAGCTTGATAGTGGCCTGGCGGCGGCTCGGAGGGGAGTCGGCGCCTCCCTGCGAGAGCTCGGCGAGCATGATCGCGCCATTGAGGAACTAGGCAGAGCTATCGAACTGGAGCCTGATGACCCGGAGAGTCACTTCGAACTTGCCAAGGCTTACGAGGCCGTCGGGCGCCTTGAGGACGCCACGCAGAGCAGCCAGACAGCCATCGACTTGGACCCGGATGAAGTGGTGTACCTTCGTTTCAAGGGCAGCCTGCTGCGCAGGATGGGCGAAGGAGACGAGGCGATAGAGTGCCTGCAGGACGCGCTGGCGTTGGACGACGAGGATTTCGAGACCTACTACGAGCTCTCCGTGGCGTACGAGGTGCAGGAGAGGTTTGAGGAGGCGGCCACAGCACATCAGAGGGCTCTCAGGCTATCAGAGGATGTGCCAGAACACCGCGCGCAGCTCGCCGAGTTGGGTTCTAGAGTTGCCAAGTCCCTCCCGGTTTCGACGACGTCGGACTGGCTGGGAAAGATGGAGAGCGAGCTCCAGCAGAGTCTCGCCAGGAGACCCCAGGACGCTCTCGCCTACAGCCAGTTGGGTTTGATACACGCCAAGGACGGAAGAACAGACAAGGCGCTCGAAGAGTCCAGGAGAGCGGTGGAACTCGCGCCCCACAATCCGCTGCACCATCGCAATCTGGGTGTGGTGCTCCGCACGCTGGGCAGAGACGAAGAGGCTGTGAATGAACTGCGCACCGCATGCGACATGGAACCCGAGGATCCTGATAATCACTACGAGCTTGGACTGGCCTACCTCGCGGTAGGAAAGGTGGAGCAGGCCATAGCAGCGCTGGAGACGGCCACGCAACTCGCTCCCACACGTGGGGACTATCACCAAGCTCTGGCGACCGCCTACGAACAAGGGCAGCGATACGAAGAGGCCATCTCGGCGCTGGCTGTGGCTCTGGAGCAAAAACCCGACGTGGCAGAAAGACATCATCGGCTGGGCCAGCTGTACCAGGCGCGTGAGCGGTACCAGTCTGCCTTGGAGGAGTATCTCTCAGCGATCGGTCTGGAGCCGGAGGAGGCACTGTATTACCACGACGCCGGTGCTGCGTATAGCCAGATGCGTCGCTACGAGAAGGCCACTGAATACCTGACGGAGGCAATCAACAGAGAGGACAATGACCCGCGCTGGTGGTCGGAGTTGGGAGACGCTCTGGAGTCTCAGCGTCGTTTCGACGAGGCGGAGATGGCTCACAAGAAGGCGATAAGGCTCGCGCCAAATGAGCCACTATACCTCCTGAACCTGGGACACTGCTACGAGAGTTTGGGCCAGTACGACCTGGCGGCTGAGCAATACCAGGAGGCTTCAGGGCTGAGGCCCGACTGGCCTCTGGTGCACGAGCATCTTGCTAGCTTGGCCGAGGCCAGGGGCAATCCCAGGGAGGCCCTGCTGAGCTATAGCAAGGCGCTACAGGCCGATCCCACCAACGCACGGTATCGCCTGAGAATGGGCATCATCCACAAGCAGCAAGGACGGACCGACCTGGCCATGAAGGAACTCCAGAAGGCGAAGGAGCTGGCGGGCGACATGCCGGAGGTCTACCACCAAATGGCCGAGATAGAGGACGCGCAGGGGAACTACGACGAGGCGCTGCATCTGTACCATGAGGCCCTGCGCGCGATGCCGGACGACGTTCTGTCGCACATCAAGCTTGGGCAACTGTGCGAGAGGCTGGGCCACCTTGACAAGGCGGCTGCTCACTTGAGGAAGGCGGTCGAGCTGGAACCCACCAATTCCACAGCCCACTGTGAGTTGGGACGCGTGCTGGAAATGCATGGAGAGCAGAATGCGGCGTTGCAGGAGTACCGGGCTGCGCTGCACCATGATCCGGAGGACTTCGCGCCCTACTACGGCGCGGGGATGGTCTACAAGAAGCTCAAGCAGTACCCCGAGGCGGTGGAGATGTTCCGTCAGGCAGTGAAACTGGAGCCTCACAACAGCGAGGCCTACAAGCAGCTGGCCGCGACGAGTGCTCTGGCCTTCTTCGTGGCCAGGGGCGCCCGCTCCTCCCATCGATTCCAGGAGCGGGATGAGGACAGGCGGGAGGTCAAGACAGCGTGACGCTGACAACTTCCAGGGAACTGTTTGCCATTGCGAGCTTGAGTCTGGACCTGGGTCACGAGGACCTTGGAGTCTTCCTGCTGGAACATATCCTCGGGCAGTTACCCTGTCATGTCGCCGCGCATTGCTTGCTTGGTGGGACGTACTTGTCCTGCGAGCGCTGTACGGAGGCTGAAGGACACTTCCAGTACGCCCTCACCGTGGATCCTCTGCATCAGTCCGCCCTTGCGGGAATGTCTCGGGTGGATGTGATCAAGGGCGGTTCACCTCAGAATAGCGAGAATGCCCGGATGCTGTGCGATCTTTATCCTCGCGCTGGCGAGAGCAGGGAGTTCTCTGGCAGGTCGCGGGATGGCTCGTCTCCCTTGGTCCTGGCGCGTGTGCTGACCTCAGTCGGGCGCCATGAGGAGGCGGTCCCTCACTACCAGGCAGCCTGTGAAAGCGCATCAGAGGATACCGAATGGCAGGCCATCCTTGAACTTCTCTTGGCAGAGGCACTCTGGAAAGTTGGACGACTCGAACAAGCCAAGCCGCTGGCGAACCGTCTGGTGAGCCAGAAGCCCATGTGGGTCAGGCCAAGGTTGATCCTGGGGGACCTGGCTCTACAGCAGCGAGACGACGCACTGGGCGTGGCTTTGTTGCATGACGCGGCTGCTCTCGACCCGAGCTCCGTCATCGCCCAAGAACTGCTCGGATGTGAGGGCCGGTACGAGTGGTTAGTCCAGCAGACTCTCCAACTGGAGGCGCCATCCGTGGCTGAGCTGGACGGCGTGCCCGAGGTGCTGAGATGGCTGTTGAGCGGTGCTTCTCTTCCCGGGCCAGCAGCCGGGCAGGTTGGCGCCGACCGCCAGCCGAGCCCCGCGACAGAGCTGAGCCAGCATCAGCCGAAAGGCAAGATCGCGGAGGCGCTAATGTATTCGGCGTTCCGGGCCGAACAACGTGCGGCCCCCGCGCTGTCTGTGGAGGTCCAGGCTTCGCCTGTTGCAGAGGACGGGATGGCCCCCGTGCGGCTGATCATAAGCAGCCGTGAGCGGATCGCTGCCAGGTACGGTGAGGAGGGGTACGGCGAGCTGGATGCCAGGCTTTCAGAACTGTGCGAGGCCATAGCTCGCTCGACCGGTGATGAGAGTATCAGAGTTTACGTCGACGACGACTCGTGTCTTTCCGAGTTCGGCTTAGGTGCGGTGGATGCGTCTGATGCGGACCAGATAACAGGACTGATCGGGGAGCTCGAATCGAAACTTGGGAGAGACAAGAGAAGAATCGTTTCCTTGCTGATCGTTGGTGGAGACATGATCATTCCCTTCCACAGGGTCGCCAACCCGGCAGATGATGGAGACCCGGAGGTGCTGGCCGACTTGCCGTATGCCGCTGAGGAGGAGAACTCATTGCTTTCCCGCTTCAGCGTAGGACGCTTGCCCGACTGCGAGCCGGCTGACCTGGGTGCACTGCTGGGACTCGTGGAGCGCACCGTTGCGCACCACAATGCCGCTGGTCGGCGAGGGGCCGGCGTATCCTCTGCGTCGCGGTTCAACCCTTTCCGGAGGCTGCGGGGCGCTCGGCAGCAAAGGTGGACGAGCATCGGGTACTCCGCCGAGATCTGGGCAGAGGCATCGCGCTGCGTGTTCGAGACTATTGGCGACAGCCGCAAGCTTCAGGTGTCGCCGCCGTTGACGGATTATGACTTCTTGAGTGCTCACGAGGAATTGCCCAAGCTCAGCTACTTCAATCTGCATGGGTTTCGTGGAAGTCCCTACTGGTACGGCCACGGTGATTCGGAGTACGGGTCTCCCTTGCTGCCCATCGCCTTGACACCGCTAGCGGTGTCCTGGACCGGCGTGGAGGGTACCGTCGTGTATTCTGAGGCCTGCTACGGAGCCGATCTGGAGCGCGAGTACCCGGATGGTTCCATAGCCTTGAACTTCCTTGCTGGCGGCGCTTTGGGATTCGTAGGCTGCACGGCAATGTCTTACGGGACGCTGGCACCTCCTCTGTCTGGCGCGGACCTGCTGGGTGTGCATCTCTGGGAGGGCATCCTGGGAGGGCTCTCCATCGGCGATGCGCTGCGCAGGGCCCAATCGCTATTCCTGCGTGACATTGCAGAACAGCAGGGGTATCTGGACGGAGAGGATCAAAAGGCGCTCATCAGCTTCGTACTGTACGGGGATCCTTCTTTGAGCCTTCAGGGTACGCTCAAGTCGTCGGGGCTGGAGACGGAGACGGAGGTCGCCTGTCCGCCTCTGGCATGCTGTTCCAGGATGATGGACGCAGAGGCGCTGCCACTTCCGCAGGAGGTGCGGGAGAAGGTGGAGAAGAGTCTGCCCTTCCTCCGGGACAATGGTTTGCTGGCTCATCCCCTCATCCTGTGCAGGGCGGCCTGTTCGAGTAAGAAGTGCGGGGGACAGTCGTGCAGTTGTGGGCACGACGATGCCGGGAGAGTGTCCGAGTTGCTCCAGGCTTCTCAGCGGCAGGTTGTCACGAAGGGCGGCGAAGAGCTGCGGCATGTCGTGAAGGTGACCATCAACGCAGACGGCGACGTGGTCAAGGTACTGGTGTCTCGAGGCGGGACTTGCCTTCGGGAAGGAGCCAGGCAGAGATGACGCTGGAACGATATTCCCGTCCCAATAACGACACTGGGTACGGATTCCACTATTACCCTGATACCGAGCATTACAGCCCTGTTGACATGAAGCGCTGGCTCCCTGAATTGAAGACCATGGGCGCGAGCTGGCTGGTGGTGTTGTCCGAGTTGGAGGTGCCCATCCCTGAGTTCTTCGTGAAGCAACTGATAGAGAGCGAGATCGAACCCATAGTGCGGGTGATGACACCGGCAATCCAGCCCCTTGACAGGTCTTCTCTGACGGAGCTCCTCAGGGCGTATGCGGGCCGGGGGGTCCACTACGTAGAGGTGTACTCGGAACCCAATCGTGCCTCGCGATGGCCTCTCCAGGACTGGTGTCGCCAGTCCCTGGTGGAGCGATTCTTGGATATGTTGCTGCCTTGCCTGGAGGAAATGCAGGCAGTTGGTTTGCACCCGGTCTTTCCGGCCTTGCGTCCCGGTGGCGACTATTGGGACCTGGCCTTTCTTCAGAGTTCCCTGGAGTTGCTGGTCTCCGAAGCCGAAGGGTCTGTCCTTCAGAACATGGCCATCGGTATGCACAATCATGCCTTTGGCAGGCCCCTTTCCTGGGGCGAGGGTGGGCAGGGTCGATGGCCCATGGCAAGGCCCTACTCAAGGCCTGAGGGAAGCCAGGATCACATCGGCCACAATCTCTTCGAGTGGTACGACGAGATCGTCCAATCCACGCTGGGGCAGTCCCTGGGGTTGCTGAGTATGGGCGGTGTTGCTGAGGGAGACCCCGGCGCTCTCTATGCTGCCGCGTGGACGGACCAAGAAGCCCACGCCGAGCGCGCCCTGGCCATCG
>CAYGQI010000007.1:0-1687 GCA_964351925.1 uncultured Anaerolineales bacterium
CTGCAGCCGCCCACCACCATCTACATCGCGGCCACCGTGAAGGACGCCAACTGGTATGGCATCTGGGCCATAGCCCCTTCGGAGACCTGGGAACAAGTCTCCTGGCCCATCTTCAGGGTAATGGCCAACAGCGCGCAGCTGGGTCAGGTCGTGGCCGAGATCTCGCCCACGGCTGAGATCACACAGCTGGCTGAGACGCCGCAGACCACGCCCGAGGCGTCTCCCCAGCCCACATCTACCGTTGTGCCACCGACGCCCACCAGTCCTCCGGGTGCGAGTCCGACCACTCGTCCCCCGACCCCCACGCAGAGGCCCGCAGCCCTCACTGGCAAGATCGCCTATCCCCGATACATAGGGGGCCAGACCCACTACGAGATACACATAGCAGACATCAACGGCAACGACCTGAACGTGATCTCCGCGGCCAGTGAACCTGCGGTCGATTTGCCCGGCAACCGGATCGTCTACAGATCTTGGGATCCCAACTGTCTGGGTCTTGTCGTCTCAGGGATAGGCGGTGGCGGGTGCGATCGGCCGCGCGGCGGGACTGACCCAAATGAAGACAGCGTGCCTCGTTGGTCCCCGGATGGGCTGTCCTTGGTCTACGCCACCAAGAGGGTCGGTCCCCACCACAACTCGCTGATCTGGACGCACTCACTGCCGCAGCATTCCGAGCTGGAACTCGGCCTAGGAGACACGCCCGATTGGTCTAACGACGGTCAACGCATTGTGGCCAGGGCCAATGCACTGGTCATCATGGACCGCACGGGGGCAAGTGTGAGGCAACTGACTAGCAATCCAAGTGACTCCTCGCCGGATTGGTCGCCCGCGGGCAGCAAGATCGCTTTCACGCGGGATACGGGTGGTAACTGGGATATCTGGGTCATAAACGCCGACGGAAGTGGCGAGACGAGGCTCACGACGGATGATTCAGTCGATGGTCTCCCGGCATGGAATCCTGAAGGTACTCATGTCGCGTTCCTCTCCGACCGTGGTGGTACCTGGGCCATCTGGGTTATGGCAGCCGATGGGAGCGGCCAGCGCAAGCTGTTCAACACTGGTTCTGCCTACGCCACGAGCGAGACCTTCGGCGGGGAGTGGATCGGGCGAGAGTCGAACAACCGCAGAAGCTGGATGGATGAGCAGATCTCTTGGTCCCGGTAGCTATCGATGCGGGAGCCCCAAAAGGGTCGCGCCCCCAGTCACTCCGGGGGCGCTCTTGTTCAAGGACTCCTCTCCGCCTACCGTCAGCGGCAACTGACCGCGCGACACAGCTGCCTGACCACTACACCGCCCACAGCGTGCAGACCTTCTTAGCGAGGTAGCAGGCTAGCGTCTCAGCAGCCGCCAGGCCACTCCTCCAGCTATGGACAGGACAGCGAGCACGCTCAGCACCAGGCCCGCCTTCAGGCTGGATGGCTCGTAGCGGAACTCCACCAGGTGTTGTCCCTCAGGGACTGGGACACCTCTGAAATACAGGTTCGCGCGCAAGATCTCCTGGGGTCGGCCATCTACTAGCGCCAGCCATCCTGGATAGTAGGCGTCAGTGAGGATGAGGTACCCAGGGCAGCCCATCTCTACCTCGACTCTCACTTGCTCAGGAGTGTAGGATACTAACCGCACCTCATCTTCACAGTCTTGACCGTATGACTGCGACGGGCCCTGCTCTCCAATGAGCAGCACCTCC
>CAYGQI010000007.1:1787-3886 GCA_964351925.1 uncultured Anaerolineales bacterium
AGGGCAGGTCATCCAGGACTAGCTGGTGAGGACCAGTCTCACCCAGGACTGCCCGCTGTCCAAGGTCGTAGTATGCCCCATCAACCCAAAGGTCGTAGGTCTTGTCGGTCATGACGTATTTCACATTGCTCATGTTGAGCACACGAGAGCTGGGCATCTCAGTAATTCGGCCCTGGAGGCGGCCATCCACGGAGACCTGCTCCTCTGGCAGCAGCAGCCTTTGCCAGTACACGTAGCGAGCGAGCGGCAGGATTCCCCCATCGTATCCATCCACGCTCTGCACCCTGTAGAGCAGAGGGAGGTTCGGTGTCAGTACCTCCTTCTGCTTCGTGGCGACGAGGTAGTCGTAGACGGATTCCTCTGGCAGTTGGCCGCCCAGGTTCTCCTGGATCTCCCGAAGGTCGCCGGGATCGAACGCCCCATCGGAGAAGCTCAACACGCGATAAACACTTGTGTCCGTCAACAAGTAAGCCACCGAGGTGCGCAGTGAGGAGAAGGCCTCAGGGGCGGTTAGGGCGTTGAAGGGTTGGTGGCGGCTCGCCAGGAACAATTCGCCGATTACCAGCGAGGCTACCAGAGCGAGGTATGCTGCCCTTCGCTGACGATTGATGCCTATCCAGATCACCATTGCGCTCAGGCACGTCCATACCAACCAGTAGGCGATCACCAGCGGCGACGGCGGATCGAACACGACCAACAAGATTGTGATCGCGGCGAGAGCGGAGCCCAGCAGAGCCCATCTCTTCTGGGGTCGGGTCACAGGGCACGACAGGGAGCGCAACTCCTCCAGTCCTAGCCCAGCGAGCAAGGCCATGGCGACCACGTAAACATAGAGCCACCGGGCCGGCACTCTGAAGAGCCCAAAGCCCGGCACCAGTCGATACAACAGGTAGTAGAGCGGGTTGTAGACGCCTAAAGCCAGGAAGAGCCCCAGGCTCGCGAGGAAGATGAGGAAGGGTGCCTGTGGGCTACGTCTCCTGCGCCAAACCGCCAGTACTGCCAGCAGTAGAGGCAGGATGCCGACATAGGCCACGTATTCACTGAACGGGCTGTCTGCGAAGGCGGGAAGCAAGGAGCGAAGGATGGTACCAGGGTGCAGGGAGAAGGATACCGCCTGTCGGTAGGGAAGCCCAGTGCTTCTGATGGAGAGTCTGGAAAGCTCGAGTGTGGGTACCAGCTGGACTCCGGCCAGTGCTGCCCCCAGCAGCACCACCACTGCGAAGATGCCCAGGCTTAGCCCAAGCTTGTGCATGCGAGAAGTCACACCCTGCCAAGCGGCCGAGTCGGCGGCAGCTCCCGCGAAGGGAAGGTAGAGGCTGTAGCATCCCAGCCCTGCCAGATTGATGTAGGAAGACTGAGTGTGCCCACCCAGGAACTGAACCCCGGTGACGATAGCGGTCAGGAAGACGTAGACTAGACTGCGCCGTGTGTAGGCGAGGTAGAACAGCCACAGCAGCAGCGGCAGCCAGACCAGAACACTCAGCTGGTTGATGTGCTCGGCCTGGGCACCCAGGAACCCACCGAAGGCGAGGGTCGTTGCTGCCACCATGGCGCTGCCGGGCCCAAGGCTCAGGGCGTGGCGTGCGAAGCCGTACGTGAATGCCCCTGCCATGAACAAGTGTAAGACGATCGACCACTTCACCATCTCTGGTGCTGGCAACCAGTAGAACGGCAGGTTGAGCGGGTAGAGCACTGCGGCCTGTATGTTAGCCAGAAAGGGAACCCCCATGAACAGATAGGGGTTCCACAAAGGCAGGGAGCCCGAGCGGACAGCCTCGGCCGCGTATGCCTTGTAAGGATAGAAATAGGTGAAGACATCGAGCCCCGTCATCACCAGATTGCCCAGCACCAATCTTGACAGGAAAACGACGGTCAAGATGAGCAGAAGGCAGAGGAATACCCAGTCCAGCGCTCGCTTGCTGCTCACTGAGAACCTGCGGGGAATCATGGACTGACAGGCTGGATTCGATAGATGGTGAAGGAAAGGGTTCCGTCAGGTCGATAGGTACGGTAGAGCTCGCTCAGTTCCCATCCTCCGTCGTTGAGGACGGTCTGTAGTTCGGCCTCGCTCGTCCAGCTGGGAAAGACTATGTACTTCT
>CAYGQI010000007.1:3986-13169 GCA_964351925.1 uncultured Anaerolineales bacterium
ACAGGGAACCCGTATCTCAAAGCGACCTGGGTGGGCGGGACGAGAACCGCCGCCAGAAAGACCGCCAGGACGGCTAGACACGCCACCCTGGACCACATCGCCTTTTGTTGTGTCTCAAGCAAAGCGTCATAAGGCAACAACACGATACGAGCGAGCAACACCGCCGCTACGGGGGCCAGGCCCAACATGTACCGATCCCATATGCTGAAGCTGAAGACAGTGTGGAAGGCGACGAAGTACACGAAGAAAGCAGTCAAGGCCCAGTCCAACGCCCAGCCTGGCCGCACGCGACGCTTATGTAGGCCATAAGCCAGAAGAACCGGGACTCCCACGACCAGTAAGGTGTTCAGGGCATTGGAACCTGTGAGGTACTGCAGCTGTCGCAGCCAGCCCTCGAGGCGGGGGACGGCCCTCTCCCAAGGCACGATTCTCAGGCCGCCGTATCGGGCGGCGCTGGCGGTGAAGAAGTTCACAGAATTGACCCTAATCACCACGTCCCAGCAGAAGACGGCCAGAAGGACGGCCAAGATCCCCAGTCCCATGGCCAGAAGAGCGAAACCGAAGCGCTTGCTGAGCCACTGTTTGCTCCAGGCCAGCGCCGCAAAAAACAGAGGCAGTGGAAGGAAGATAACCCCGGTCGGCTTAGTCATTACGGCCAGGCCTGCCGCGAGACCCGCCAGGAGGTGCCATCGTTTGAGAGCGAGAAAGCAGGAAGTCAGGATCAGGCAAACCATCAGCGGATCGGTGAAGGCAGTAGGGGCGAACTGGATGTCGAAGGGAGAGAGAGTGAGGAAGAGCGCGCTCATCAATGCTACCCGGTGATCTGTTAGCTGAAGCCCGATGTGATACACGATTACTATGCCGGCCAGGCTCGCCAGTATGTTGGGCAGCCGTGCGGCGGTCTCGGTGTGTCCGAAAACCTTGAAAAACAGGGCCAGAGTGTAGAGGAAGACGGGTGGCTTGTCGACGATGACCCCGTATCGGAGAAACACATCCTTTCCTGATGCGATGAGCAGCGCCCAGTGACAGTAGAGTGCCTCGTCACCGTGGAAACGGTTGGCTGCGATGAGGCTCACTCTGAGAACCGCCGCGATGGCTAGAACCGCGGCCAAAGCCACGTAGCGCCGAGAGACGATCCTGGCTAATGGTGAGCGGCGATAGTATAGCAGGACCGAAAGCCTGCAGACCAGGAAGCCAGTGAGGCTGAAGAAGAAAAGGAACGTCCCCAGGTTGACGAAACGACCCTCAGGCAGAGCAAAGTAAGCCAGAGACAGCACCAATGGGATGTGGCAGAGGCAGTCGACACGTAGCGCAGGCCGTAGGTCCATGGGGGCGAAGCCGCTCAAGTAGAACGAGTACACCGCCCACAGAATCACTATCGAGACAACACCCAGTAGAAGTACGACAGAGAAGTAGAGTGGGCTGGCGACGGCTTGGTACGCGTGTCTTCGCAACAGCTCCACTAGGAAAAGGGAGAATGAGAAGGCAGGGAGCAGGATGAGGAGGTAGACTCTTTTGATCATGGCGATGCCCCCGGCAGTGGTTCTATCTGGTAGAGCATCGAGGAGATACGCTCCGGGTCTCCGAAAAGAGGTACTGTAAGCTGCGCTCTCGCGGTCACACGATAGTGTGCTGTGGCATGCTCCAGAGTGCCTCGCAGTGCCTCGCCGTCGTCGAGCAGATAAACGTTCGTGCCCTGGCGGAACATCTCTTCCAGGAAGATGTCGAGTTCCTGGGTGGTCCAGAACGCGGGCCGAAACGCCTGCCGACCGGCGTACAAGTCCACCGGTCCGCCGTTCAGGGAGGAGCCTACGACGCAGGGCTCCACCGTCTCCGCGGACAGTGCGTCGAATCCCCGCCGCTCCTGCTCGCTGACGTAGCCGAAGCTTGCCCTGTAGGTAGACCAAGGTCTCGACAGTATGTGCCGGGTGCGCAACAGCGGCAGCAGCAGGAGGGCCAGCAGGATCGACACCCCCAGTGCTTGACGACGATGCGAGAGGTATCCCCGGCCCACGGGTATCCTTTTCCACAGATCACCCACGCCGTATCCAACCCAGGCAAGTAGCACGGGGAAAAGCGAGAGAAGGTCCCTGAGTCTCAGAGCCTGGTAGGGTAAGTGGACTGCGAGCACGCCTAGCACAGCGGTAAGCAGTACAAGGAACTGTCCCCTCTTGGTAGCGTACATACGGTACGCTCCATAGGCTACGAGGGGACTCAGGTAGCCGAACTCGTTGCCCGATAGAGCGCGCTGCCACATGAGGCGCGCTGTGGCAGACACGTGAGACAAACTGAACAGATCCAACTCGGTGGACTCCGGTCTGAGGAAGTGCCCGAAAACAAACTGATGATAGAGCAGGTCGGGGATGGCTACAAGCAGCGACATGAGGCTGAACAGGCCTGCGAGTTCTAGTAGCTTCCTGCCACTCAGTCTGTCCCCTCCGAACCACACCAAGGCCACCACGGCACACAACCCGAGCGCCAGTTGTGTGTGGCGCGTGCAGTAGGCGGCTCCGAAGCATGTGCCCGCCAGCACAGCATGGAGCCGGAGTCGGCCTCTCATGCCTCTGAGGAGGAAGAGAATGGTCAGCGTGGTGAACAGCTGAGTGGACGCGTCGGCCATGGGCACGACGAGCCGGTCTATCTGCTCGTACGAGGTAGCAAGACAGAAGGCGGCGAAGGCGCCCCCCAGCAATCGTTCCTCCCAGGGCCTGTCGTAGAGAAGTTCCGCCACCAGTGCGACGAGCGCAAGCAGACAGAGTAGGCCGACCAGAGGATTAACAAGATACAGGCCTTGCTCCCCGAGGATAAGATAGCCGATGGCCAGGATGGCTGGCCATCCCGGAGGCCAGTCAGTTGCTGTGCGGCCGTCTCCTTGCAGTGGCGGTACCCGCACCTGATAGCCGTAGTGCACCAGCGGCCACCAGGATATGCCGAGGTGGCTGACGCGGGGGAAGAGGGGGAACAGGTGAGTTGGATCGCCGTGCTCGGCGATGTCTACCGCCATCTGCGTGTAGGCGTACGGATCGTTGGCCGTGACACCGTGAGTGCGGTGCCTGAAGTAGGCCACACTGGCCCAGAGTATGACCATGATCGCCAACGTGGCACCAACGTAGCGTGTGAAGCTGTCCCCGCGACGACTTCTCAATGCCAACAGGTAGCCTTGGCACAGGATAACGTACACGATGGCAGCAAGGAGAACCGCCTCCACGTTGAGAAGCGAAGAGAACGGCTCAGGATACGCAAACCCGTCGTAGAGTGGCAGCGGTTGGCTGAGCACCTTCGCGCAGACGCGGCGAGCCAGTGTAGCCAAGTACGCGAACCACAGCGGGGTGAGGGCCTCGAAGTGGATAATCGCCCTCTTTTCCCAAAACGACAGCACGAGCTGAGGGCTCACAAGCAGTACGAGAACGCCGACCATCCAGAGGTAGGAACGCCCCGTGTGCAGGGCGAGGAGCATCAAGCCCAGCAGATGCACCGCAAGGAGGACCACAGCCACCGCAGGCTTGGTTGATGGTTCCTGCCCCTGCCAAGAGAAGGTCAGCAGAGCGAGTTGGTGCCTGAGGAAGCCGCTCCTGCGAGCCTGGTAGAGGAGGTATGCTGCCCATGCCGCTAGGCTGAGGGAGGCCGTTTCATAGAATAAGGCTCTGGTGGAGAGGTAGGGAACGGTCAGCAGGCGCGCTCCCATCAAAACGAGTATGCCGGATGATAAAGGGATCTGACTCAGGAGGAGCCATCGCACGGCAGGGCGCTTCGGCGCGGACAAAGACAGGAAGACGCTCGCCGCCAGACCTGCTGCGAAGAGCACCATCAGTGCTAGGTGAAGTTGTAGATCGTGGGGAGGAAGCGGTCCAGGCCGGGGATCGAAGAGGTAGGCTAGGTTAAGCAATTGTCTACTCCTCAACCTCCGGGATTGTAGCCGGCAGTCCGACATGCGGCAAACAAAGTGTCGAACAGAAGGAAGGGCACTGAGCGAGAGCAGTGCCCCGAAGTGAGGAATGGGCTACGCAGGCATGATTCTGGGATCCAGCCCCCGCCATGGTGGCTCTGGGCGCCCCACAGATTAACGCTCGTATGTGGGGATCGGGGTTCGCTTATGGTAGCTCTTGGATACCATTCGCCGGACTCGTTCGATCGCCTCATCGCCGGGGCTGTCTGTCTGTGCACCCTGGAGCGTGGCGAGTGCTCTGTCCAGATCCTCGTAGGAGACACCCATTTCGCCCTCATCGGTTTGGCCTTGCCAGAGGCCCGCGCTGGGTGGTTTCTCCATGATCTCAGCCGGGATGCCCAGAGCCATGGCTACCACCCGGACCTCTGTCTTGAGTAGTCCTCCCAGAGGCAGCAGGTCCACAGCGCCGTCACCATATTTGGTGAAATACCCAGTGAGGATTTCGCTCCTGTTGCCCGCCCCTACTACTAGTAGGCCAAGCTCGTTGGCGTAGTAGTACAAGGCGATCATCCGCAAACGAGGCTTCAGGTTCGCCGCGGATACTGTACCGCCCGGCGGCAATATGCCGACCAGGGCATCATACGCGGGACTCAGGTCAACGGTCTCGGTGATTATGTCAAATGCCTGAGCCACCAGCAGCGCGTGCGTTTGATCCAGCGGGTCGCTGTGACAAGGTAAGATCAGCCCGCGCACGGCGTCCCCAAGCGCCTGCTTGCACAGGGCAGCGGTAACTGACGAGTCCAAACCGCCGCTCATCCCGAGAACGACTCCGTTTGCCCCCGCCATCTTCACTTGGTGGCGGATCCAATGAGGGATATCGTCGATCAGAGCAGCGACTTGTTCACTATCCAGCTTTGCCGGCTTCATTGGCGAGAACGATGGCTTCGGCGACGTCCTTCATAGGTTTCCGCTGGTCCATGCTGGTCTTCTGAATACGACGGAAGGCGTCGGCCTCGCTCAGACCCTGGGTATCCATGAGAATGCCCTTAGCCCGATCGACCAGCTTTCTGGTCTCGAGTGCCTCTTTGAGGTCTTCTACCTCTCTCTCGAGGGCGCGGAACTCGCTCCATCGCCGCAGAGCCACTTCGATGGCGGGCGCCAAATCTGACTCTTGGAACGGCTTGACTATGTAGGCCATCACGCCTGCATCCTTGGCCCGGTCCACGAGGTCCTGCTGGCTATAAGCGGTAAGGAGGAGGACAGGTGCGATCCTCTCCTCTGTCAGAATCCGGCCAGCTTCGATGCCGTCCATGCCTGGCATCTTGATGTCCATGATCACGATGCTGGGCTTCAGTTCGCGCGAGAGATGAACTGCACTCTCGCCATCCCCGACTTCGCCCACCACCAGGTAACCGAGGCTCTCCAACATCTCTCTAAGGTCCATGCGCACGATTGACTCGTCATCCGCCACGATCACTCTAGGCTGTTCCATTTCCTATCACCCCCTAATGGTATCTTGGGGAAGGTGACAATGGCCTGGGCTCCATCGCCATCCGTCAACTCGAACCTTCCCTTCAAATCATCTTTCACAAGGGTCTGCACAATAGTCAATCCCAGATGGCTATCGCGCTCCAGGTCGAAGTCCGTGGGCAATCCTTTTCCGGTGTTGCCTATCCTCAGCGTAACCATGTCGGCGCCATCCTGCAGTTCGACCAGGATCTCGCCCCCGTGCGAAGGTGCGAACCCGTGCTCCAGTGCGTTCTGTAGCAGTTCGTTGATGATCAACGCGCAGGCAGTGGCCTGCTGAGTGGCCAGATAGACGTTTGGACCGCGGAGCTCGAACCGTATCCCTTGTTCCTCGTCCACCACTCCCTCGCGAAGCTGGTCAAGAATCCTTCGGCTCACGTCTTTGATATTGATCACACGTGACTCGTGCTCAGAGAGGAACTCGTGCACTGTCGCCACGCTGAGGATACGGCTGACGCTGTCGAGCAACATCTGCCGTACCTCCATCGAGTCCGTTCTACGCGCCTGGAGCCGAAGCATGGAGGCTATGGTCTGCAGGTTGTTCTTCACGCGGTGATGAATCTCCTGTATCATCGCCGCCCTTATTCTGGCTTCTTTCTCCACACGACGAGCTTCAGTCGCGTCGTGTATCAAGAGCAGCACACCGGTCACGTCTCTCTGCTGGGGCCTTGGCAGCCTGAGCAACCGTCGGGAGAGTGGAACGCCGTCGCTCTGCGCGAAGATGGGAATGGCTTTCCTGAGCCACACCCTATCTCCTTCTCGAGCCTCCTGCTCGAGACAGCGTTGCTCTTTCAGCGCTTGCTCCACAAATCTGTCGTCACCGGCTAGGATGGTGGACAACTCCTTCTTCTCCAGAGTGTCCATGTAGCGGAGTCTGCGGTACAGGTTTGTGGCGATGTCGCTAGCGTACCGGACACGGCGTCGGCGGTCAAGGAGGAGGATGCCGTCCTGCTCCCCAAAAGGGGAGAGGGCATCGAGTCCATCCAGCTCATTCTGTAGCACCATGCCCTGTAGTCTCTCAATGGCCTTGCGGAACCTTATGGGCTGGTGTCGAAGGCGCTCGTGCTCTATCATGGTCTTCTCGACGGAGAGGGCTGCAATCACCTTGGCATCTACACCGTAGACGGGTTGCGCCTCTTGCATCACGGGCGCACCCTCGGCCCGCACCCCGTGAGTTCCTCGGGTCGAGTTACCGGTGTCGAGGGCGTCGAGAACGGCAGGTTTTTCAGGAGCAACGATCACCTGACCAAGAACAGGCTCGTCGTAGATCGGCGGAACCGAATGGGGCCCAATCTGGGCCACGACGACGGCCGCTCCCTCGGCCAGCGGGCAGTACAGGAGCATGTCAGCCCGGCTAATATCAGCCAGAATCGGCAGATTCGCTTCTATGCGCCGAAGTGTCTGCAGGTCGTCGTCTGAGACCCCAGGACACTGGAACACTGCATCGTCCATGCTTTGACCCCGACGGGCGTTCGCCTGCCCGTACACCAAGAATGGTCGACAGCATAGCGGGCTGACGGCCATTTGTACGAAAACACTGCGCCCGTTGCAGACCGGAGGGGTTGACTCCCCGCTACGCCGGATATCCTGTGGTCGGGGCGAGAGGATTTGAACCTCCGACCACTTGTACCCCATACAAGTGCGCTACCTGGCTGCGCTACGCCCCGACGACTCGCCATCGATTGTACGTATTATATCAGAAACGGTCCTCCTTGACAAGCCTCGTCGAACTTGGGCAACATCAGACCGGATCGGAGACTCCTTCCTCCGGTGGGCCTACTCATCCCTGCGCCTGAATGCGAGAAAGAACGTCGTCCAAGCTGGTCTCGCTGGCTCTCAGGGCAAACACTGCGCAGAAGTTCTCTGTTGCTCGTTGGCGCACGGTTGCCATGTCCACGGACTCTCCCAGGACCTTGTCCATGGATGTGACTCCGGTGTTCGCCAGTCCACAGGGAACGATGAGTTGGAAGTGGGTGAGGTCCT
Source organism: uncultured Anaerolineales bacterium (assembly GCA_964351925.1). Taxonomy (GTDB): domain Bacteria; phylum Chloroflexota; class Anaerolineae; order UBA7937; family B3-Chlor; genus JAUVXJ01. The sequence continues at coordinate 11,383 of CAYGQI010000007.1, forward strand.
GAGCAACATTGAGGGCAAAGCCGTGATAGGTGATCCAGCTGTCAATACGCACTCCCAGGGCGCCGATCTTGGTCTGCTCGTCAAGCCACACGCCGATGTTGCCCGGCAGGCGGCTTGCCGCTATGGCGAAGTCGGCGAGTGTGCGGATGAGCACTTCCTCAAGAGAGTGCATGTACCATCCCACGTCGGTCCGGTGCTGCCTGAGGTCCAATATGGGGTACCCTACCAGCTGGCCGGGGCCGTGGTAGGTCACATCTCCCCCTCGCTCCACTCGGTGCACCTGGATCCCCAACTCAGCCAGTCGCTCCTTGGAGACCAAGATATTCTCCTCGTTTCCACGCCTGCCCAGGGTTATCACGGGAGGATGCTGAAGCAGGAGCAGTATGTCATCGATTGTGCCCTGCCTTCTCGCTGCCACCAGCTGATGTTGCAGTTGAAGTGCGGTCTGGTACGGTTGTTGTCCGAGGTTCAGCACGATGAGTGGTTTCATGGGCACCTTGCCGGAATTGCTCTCAACTCACTCCAAGACGGCGCCTTGTGGGCACGACCTCAGGTGCGGCGATTCTGCCGGGTGACTCCACCTCCGGCAATCTGAGGGAGGCGCAGCGACATCAATCTACAAAACGTAGCCTAAGCAGCGTCCATAGAGTGGGCAGCCCATCGAGGGGGGTCAGCTTCTTTTCGGTACGAGGAGAGTACCAAATGGGTACCTGGTAGATGCGGTGCCCTTGCTTGAGGATCTTGGCAGTCATCTCGGCTTCGATAGCGAAGCCGTCCGACCGCAGGTCCAGATCATCAGCTATCTCTCTGGCCATCAGCTTGTAGCAGGTCTCCATATCTCGGAGCTCCGAACCATAGAGGAGATTGGTGAGTCTGGTGAGCAGGCGGTTCCCCAGTCGCATATGCCACCTCTGCTCGTCCAGAGATCGCACTCCGAAGACCACCCTCGCCTTCCCTTCTCTGAATGGCTCGACGAGCGCATGGAAATCCCGGGGGTCGTATTCCAGGTCTGCATCTTGAATGATGATGGCGTCCCCGGTAGCTGCGGCCATGGCTGTCCTGATCGCTGCGCCCTTGCCACGGTTTGTGTCGTGACTGAGGGCCACCAGCCCCTGTTGTTGCATGGACAGCAGTATCTCCCGCGTCCGATCGGTGGAGCAGTCATCCACAACGATGATCTCCTTTTCCAGGTCAACCTCCGAGACCCGCCTGATGACCTCTGCGAGTGTCTGTTCTTCGTTGTAGGCAGGGATCAACACCGAGAGTCTCACGATCGCTCCCCCAGCACTGCGTCTCCACTCCCCGTCTCGCGCAGCGTGATATTATAGTGCAACGCCGGCGGCGAAGACAAAAGAGCCGCCGTGAAGGTCTTCGGGGGCGTGTTGCCGCAGTTCTTCGACCGTTTCGTGGCGAAGGCCGATTCGAACCAAGGGACTGATCACTCGACGACCTGGACGCAGAACAGAATACTCCCATCTATGGGGGGGCTCAGGTCTACTGCTCGGACGCAGTGGACGCTGCGGTCATGAGCTGGCCCGCTTGCTCCGCTCCGACGCCACGCCTTATAATAGCCGGTGTGCCACCAGTTACTAAATGGTGGCAAGAGCTGTCCGGGTACTGGATCAAGTCAACATGAAGAAGGTGATGCAGCGAATGGAAAGCGGAGCACTACTAGAAGAAGCCCGCACGCTCGAGGACACGCTCGTGGCCCTGCGGCGCCGGGTCCACCAGCACCCAGAACTGGGTTTTCGAGAAACTGAGACGTCGCGGCTAGTGGCTGAGACCCT
>CAYGQI010000007.1:13269-25591 GCA_964351925.1 uncultured Anaerolineales bacterium
GACGCCGACGGGAAGAGCGGAGCCATGCGAATGGTGGACGAGGGGGCGATGACAGGTGTCGGGGCAGTGATAGCCCTGCATGTGGACCCCAGGGTGGATACGGGACAGGTGACAGTGGGTGATGGTCCCATCTGCGCAGCTGCAGACTCTTTCAAGGCCACTGTTGTGGGATCTGGCTGCCACGGCGCCTTTCCTCATCTGGGCGTCGATCCGGTGTTCATCAGCGCACAAGTCATCACAGCGATCCAGGGCATCGTCTCACGCCGCGTAGCACCCACGGAACCAGCCGTGGTGACGGTGGGCTCAATCCACGGAGGTACCACGTCGAATGTGATCCCTGCCGAGGTACAACTCAAAGGCACCATTCGCAGCCTGAGCGAGGACGTGCGACGTCAGCTTTGGGATGAACTGCGGAGGTGTTTCGAGCTGGCGCGGGCCCTGGGGGGCGATTTCCGGCTTGAGATTGAGGAAGGATTCCCGGTGCTAAGCAACGATGCAGCAATGGCAAGCTTGATTCGGCAGGTAGCCAGCGAATTGCTCGGAGAGGACAATGTGCAGCCGCAGACGGCCGAGATGGGCGCGGAGGACTTCGCCATTCTGGCAGACCAGGCGCCCGGCGCGATGTTCTCCCTCGGTGTCAAGCGGGTAGGCAGCGAGAAAGCGCTTCGCCTGCACAGTCCGGAGTTTGACATCGACGAGGCGGCACTGCCCATCGGGGCTGCGGTCCTCGCGGGGACGGCGCACCGGTATCTCGCGGCGGGCGGCGAATGAAAGCTACTCCGGCATGTATCCCCTGCTACCTCAGACAGGCTCTGTCGGCCGCTCGAGAGGTGGTGAGTGACTCAGAGAAGCAGAGAATGGTGCTCAACGAGGTGGCCAAGCTCCTCCCCGAGCTCCCACTGGACAGCACGCCCGCGCGCAACTCCACATACGTACTGTGGCGTGCTCAGGAGGTGTTGGGCTGCCTGGATCCTTTCGCCTCGAAGAAGGAGCACTACAGCCAGTTGGCTTTGCGGATGTATCCTCAGTTGAAGGCGGTCGTCCAGGCCTCGCCTCAGCGGTTGAGCGCCGCCGTCAGAGTCGCGGCGGCCGGCAACATCATTGACCTCGGTATCCTGGATCAGGACGATGTGGACCTCATGGCGGTCTTCAATGAGATTCTGACACAGGGCCTCACGGTGGACGAGTGTGGCCTCTTCGAGGCGCAACTCAGGCGTGTGGACCACGTTCTCTACCTCCTGGACAACGCCGGAGAGACAGTCTTCGACCGGGTGCTCATCGAAGAACTGGCAGCATCAGGTGTGCAAACCACCGTGGCGGCGAAGGGCGAAGCCATCCTCAACGATGCCACCATGGAGGACGCCATTGTTGCCGGACTGGACGACGTCGCCCACTTGATCAGTAATGGCTCTCCCATGATAGGCACGGATCTGGAATCCTGTTCCGCGGAGTTCCTCCGCCACTTCGATGCGGCAGATCTGGTGGTGAGCAAGGGGCAGGCCAACTTCGAAACGCTTAACGGAACCACCGGCCACATATTCTTCATCCTCAAAGCAAAGTGCTCGGAGGTGGGAAGAGAACTTGGCGTGGCTATGGGCGATGTGGTGGCCACATTCGATCGGCATGCCGACGGCAAGGCTCCCTGAGTCGGCGGTGCTACGCGGAGTCGTAGGGTCGACCTGGTTTCATGGATGAGTTCAGACAGGATGTTGTGGCTCGCTGATGCGAACGGACCTGTTCATAGAGCACCTCAAAAGCCTCCCGTCCTACCAGGGGCAGATCTGTCATGTCGAGCACATCCCGCCACGGGAGGCACGGTATGGATTCCTGGACAGACCGCTGCCCGATCCTCTACGGAGGGCTCTCCAGGCCTCTGGCATATCGGAACTCTACACCCATCAAGCAACTGCTATCAAAACCGTTCGCGACGGTCACCACGTGGCAGTGACCACCTCCACGGCCAGCGGCAAGACGCTATGCTACAACCTACCTATCGTGGAGAGTCTCCACAATGACCTGACTGGCCGGGCATTGTACCTGTTCCCCACGAAGGCGTTGGCTCAGGACCAGATTCGAAACCTGACCAACCTGACGCAATCCGCAGGCCTGAGCCTGGTGTCCGGGACCTACGATGGTGACACCCCGCGTTCGGCCAGGGGGCGCATCCGCAAAGCAGCGTCCATACTCCTCACCAATCCTGACATGTTGCACGTCGGAATTCTCCCCAACCACCGCATGTGGTTTCGCTTTGTAGCCAACCTCCGCTTTGTCGTCGTGGACGAGGCTCACGCTTATCGTGGAGTCTTCGGTTCATACGCTGCCTGCGTCTTGCGGCGCCTCAGGCGTCTCTGCCGAAGGTACGGGTCCGACCCTATGTTTATCTGCTGTTCAGCCACCATCGCCAATCCGGCCGAGCACGTTGCGAACCTGACTGGCCTCCCCGCCGTGGTCGTTGCGGAGGACGGCTCTCCCCACAGAGCCAGGGATTTCGTGCTGTGGAACCCGCCTTTCGCAGATGAGAACAAGAGTGCGCGTCGCAGTGCGAACGTGGAAGCTTCCCGGCTGTTCACCGAACTTTTGTCTCATGGATTGCGGAACATCACCTTCACCAAAGCGCGGAGGGTTGCGGAACTCATCCTGCGCTACAGTCGAGAGATGCTTGAACGTGAGGAACCTGACCTCGTGCCCTTGGTAAGGTCGTACCGCGCCGGGTATCTGCCTCGAGAGCGCAGAGAAATCGAGCGTGATCTCTTTGATGGGAAGCTGCTCGGAGTCACCGCCACGACGGCGCTTGAGCTGGGCGTCGACATTGGAGCACTGGATGCAACGGTGTTGGTTGGCTATCCAGGCACCGTGGCGAGCACGCGGCAGCAGGCCGGAAGATCTGGCCGGGGGATCCGAGATGCCTTGTCGGTCCTCATAGGGCTGGACAATGCGCTGGACCAGTACTTCATGCGCCATTCGGAGCAGCTCTTTGGTCGTACCCCTGAGAATGCTCTCCTGGATCCCCGCAACCCGTACGTGCTGCGAGGGCATCATCCATGTGCAGCCTATGAGATGCCGCTAGCCAGCGCAGATGAGGAGGTCTTCGGGGGCAGGTTTGCGCACGCTGTGGGAGACTTGGTGGGAAGGGGCGAACTCGAGCCTCGGGGCGGTCGGTGGTACTACCACTTGTCGGACTATCCGGCCGAACGCGTGAGTATCCGTGCAGTGTCGCGTGACAACTACCTTCTCCTGGATGAGTCTCAGGGCAGCTTGCTGGAGGAGATCGATTCTGCGACCGCCTTCCGACGCATACATCGCGGGGCGGTATTCCTGCACCAGGGCGAGTGCTATGTGGTCTCTGAGCTCGATCTTTGGGCTCAGGTGGCTCGAGCGCGACGGGTGGAGTCGGACTACTACACACAACCACGAGAGACCAGCGACCTATCCATCATCGGCTGCTCGCGTCAGCAGCGACTGGGTAAGACGCTCGCCTGCTATGGCCAGGTCGAAGTGACGGAACAGGTAATTGGGTTCCGGAGGAAGCAACTCTTCTCGGATGTAGTGTTGGATGAGAAGGACCTGGACCTGCCGCCCCGATCGTTCATCACCGCGGCACTCTGGTTTGACGTGCCTCCTGCGGCTGAGGAGCGCGTCCGCCGTGAGAGGCTCGACTTCCAAGGCGGCTTGCACGCTGTGGAGCACGCGGCAATAGGCATCTTGCCTCTGTTCGCCATGTGCGACAGGCAGGGCATTGGCGGCCTCTCCACTCCACACCACACTGAGACCGGGAGGCCGCAGGTCTTCCTCTACGACGGATTCGCGGGAGGTGTCGGCATCTCCGAGAAGGGCTTCGAACTGCTGCCCGAGTTGTGGGAAGCTACGCTCCGCACGGTTGAGTAATGCCCTTGTGAGACAGGCTGTCCTTACTGCATCCACAGCCCCAAGTGCGGCAACAACAACGAACCGCTGGACAAGACGGCCGCCTCGATCATCCTGAAAGCCCTGTTGGCTCCCAACGGCACCGCGCGCCACCGAGCCTGACCTCGACCCCTACCCGCCCGAAGCATCCCCAGAGAAGCAAAGCGACCACCGACCCGCCCTGGGTCACTGCCTGGGGCTTGGCGCGCGCTTTCTCTTTACAACCGACCTCAGGGCGCGCAGTTCCTCGGAGCCGGTGGTGACGGAGACGGCCAGGAAGAGAAAACCTCCCATGATCACCGCGCCGCCGACTTGCAGCAAGGTGGAACTCGTTGCGGTCCATGTCGTGAACCAGAGGATTGCGACACCCATCACCGTGGCAGCCAACCCTGTCTTCGCCGCCGAGCGCACCAGTGTGCTGTTGTCAAAGCCGCCCAGCCTGCCACGGATAATCATCAGCAGGAGCACTGTCTCGACGATGGTGGCCAACGAGTTGGCAAGTGCCAGGCCCCCGTGCCGCAGGGGTTCGATCAGAACCAAGCTGAGTATAATGTTAAGAATCATGGCACCGACGCCTATGGCCACAGGTGTGCGCGTGTCGTGCATGGAGTAGAACCCGCGGGTGAGGATTTCCAGGACGGAGTGAGCCACCAGTCCCAGCGCATAGAACTGGAGTGCCCAGGCAACTGCCTGGGTCGATGACGGGCCAAAGCGGCCTCTTTCGAGCAGCAATCGAACCAGCGGCTCGCGCAGGACGATCAACGCCACGGCCGATGGGATGGACAGGAATAGTATGAGTCGAAGGGTCCCGGACAACGTGGAGCGAAGCTCCTCTCTTCTTCCCCTGGCTGCTAGGTCAGAGAATGTGGGGAACACTGCAGTGGCAATCCCCATGGCGAAGATGCCCTGTGGCAGTAGCATCAGCAGCCAGGCATAGTTGAGGGCCGCCAGACTGCCCTCGAGGAGCCTTGAGGCCAGGAACGTGTTCACCACGAAATTGACCTGCACCGTGGCAAGGCCCAGCACGCGAGGTAGCATCAAGCGCCCGACCTCCCGCACGCCTGGATCGGAGAGATCAATCATGGGTCGATAGGACGCACCTTGGCGCACAAGCTGTGGAATCTGGATCGCCAAGTGCATGAAAGAACCAGCTACGACGCCAGCTGCCAGTCCGAACACGCCCATCCTCGGAGCGAGGAGGGCGGCGCCACCAATGATGCAGAGGTTGTAGACCGCCGGCGCCAGGGCAGGCAGGAGAAAATGCTGGTAGGAGTTGAGGATGCCCATCACCACGCCGCTGACGCCGAAGACTACGGGCGACACCAGCATCGTGCGCATCAGTTGCACGGTCAGAGCCTGTTCCTCAGGGGTGAAACCAGGGGCTATGCCGCTAACCAGCCACGGAGCCAACAGGGCAGCAAGGACGGCAGATGCTGTAAGGACCACTAGCACCAGATTCACGATGGAACTCGCCAGTCGCCAGGCATCGGTCTCGCGGCTGTGCGCCACATATCCAGTGAAAGTAGGGATGAACGCGGAGCCCAGAGCGCCGCCCGCTATTAGCTGGAAGATCAAATCGGGGATGCGGAACGCAGCCAGATACGCATCCAGCTCCCGAGTAGTTCCGAACTCCCTGCCGATGATGATCTCGCGACCCAGGCCAAGGACCCGACTCAGGACATATGCCCCAATCACCAGGGCGGCGGCGCGAGCCAGTTGAGTCTTGCGTTCCTCATCCATAGGTCAGCCCCAGTGAGTCTGGATCCAGAGTCGGCACGGAAGCCAGGGCTGAGGTTCGTGTCCTGACATTGCGCCTTCCATGCAGCTATGTTAGAGTTGGGTGTGATCGCGCACGCAAATGGTGTTGGCGAAAGCCACCCCTCGCGCACGAGCTCGCTTGACGCCGACAGCCTCGTCCGAAGGGGCATTCTCACAGTTCGCGCTCTCGAGTTCCTGGAGATATGCCTCACGGCCAGGCTGAATCTGGCTGTCTGTGGCCCGGCGGGAAGCGGGAAGAGAGCGCTTCTCCACGGCCTGATTCCCCACATGGCTGGCGACGGGCAGATCCTGGCCATCCAGAATCCCGACGAACCGTCCCTGGAGCGTGCTGGGATCACCTCTCTCAGAGCCCACCTGATGCCAGAAGACAACGGGCCCGGCATCACCCGCCGCTATCTTCTCACACTGGTGCCCAAGATGCATCCCATGGGTTTGGTACTGGATCAAGTGGAAGGCGCGGAGGCTGTACCTTTGTTGCAGCTTCTGCTCGCCACGGACGGTGTCTTGTTCTCCATGGTCGCTGCATCCCCCAGGGAGGCACTTCTCACGCTGGAGAATCTGGTGAGCAAACACGGGGAGGGCTCGGACCCGACACTCGCCAGACGTATTCTGTCCACTGCGCTTCAACTCGTCGTCCAGTTGGGCAAGGCACAGAATGGTGGTTCGGTGGTCATCAGCCTGACGGAAGTGGCCGAGCCAGAGGAGGGTGGGTACGTCCTCCGCGACATTTTCGCCTACTCCAAAAGCGAAATGGTCGAGAAGGGGCAGCCTGGGTCTGGGTATGGACTGCGTCCGACGAGCTTGCGGCCGCTCTTTCTGAAACGAATCCAGACACTGGGGGTAGCGGTACCAGAGCACGTCTTCTCCTAGCCATGGTGCACAAAAGGGAGCCGCTGTTCGCTAGTCAGACGAAACCCTGCGGCTCCCTCCCTCACCACCTCGTTCGCTACCCGAGGATGGGTCTGACACCATAGTGGGTTCGCATATCCTGTCCCAGTAGGATTCGTAGCACGGTCTTGGGATCACTCTTGCCGATTCTCTCGTGAATCTCCGCGGCCGACATGGGGGTGTCGCCGTCCGCTACCAGGATCCTGAAGACCGCAGTGGCTACTGGAGTGGCACGAGTCACATAGTCGTCTTTCCGGCTGCAGCACTCGCGCAGACAGTACCTGAGCCCATCCACTACGGTGACCTCTCCCGTGCCGGGGTCCACCCAGTCAATGTCCTGAGTATCCGGGTAGTCCCGGAACTTGGCACCACACTCGGGGCACAGTTGCTCGCGGATCAGAACACGAATATCGTGGCCTTCATCCGTCCACCACCTGTAGTCGATGCCGAACTTGGTGTTGATGTCAGGATGCACCAACTTGGCCACTAGTGACTCCTCTCTAAGGTTTCGGACTCCGTGAGTCCAAGATGGCCTCATTCCAGGTCAGCCTAGCCCTGTTGACCTGCACATCACTCTTGCCGGGGTCATGCACGTAGTAGCCGTCTGCATCGATGTAGAAGCATGGATGCACTTCTTGCCGGAAGATGGCTTCCAGGATGGTAGCGGGCAAAGGCCTCTCGATGTTGGTGGCTACGTAGAGATCGCTGAAGTTTGCCCGGTGGACTATTCCCAGTCCGCGCAAGAGCTTCTCCCCGACCCGCTGGAAGGCGGTCTTCAGCAGCAGCGAGGTCACTCGCCGCTTGCTCTCGTCCAGGAGGCTGAGTGCCTCAAGGGCGCTGAAGCGTGATCTGGGCAAACTCATCTCTTCGTCCACATGGCATCTGAGACTGAGCCTGCGAAAGACGGGCTGGCCGCCCTCTTCGTAATCCAGCATCTCCATCTTGGAGTTCGGCCCCGGGAGGTAGTCAATCTCGTAGATGCCCATTGTATCCGAAGAACTGGTGCGCCGAACCCTTATTGTCGCCCCCGGTGCCAGTTCGTGGCTGCCGAAGAAGTCTCTCAGTTCTGCGCTTCCCCACCATCCCAACTGACGATCCGACGGGTAGTACACCACTATGGGGAAAGGATCACCGCCCGCTGAAGGACGCAAATGCAACCTGGTGCACGATTGATCTTCGAGAAGCGGTTCAACGAGAAGGGCCTTCGCCCGCACATCGTACGGCAGGTGGCCCCAGTACCAGTCATAGAAGGTCAGGACGTGAGACCAAGTCTGCACATCTCCCTCGGGTTCGGGTTCTGCGGCGCTATCTGGTACTATCTCGACCACGTCGTCGAGAATGTGGTCGAGGGAAACGCTTGCCGGTCCCCGTTCGAAGCGCAAGGCCTTCCTTTCTGCAACCCGGGGAAGGCACCATTCCGTCGCCCACTTCGTTCCGGCGAACTTGAACCTACCCTCACTGTCAGATGCCAGCGCATGATTGAGGGAGAACATCTGAACGGCCTGACTGGTCTCAGCGGGCATCTCCAGCACACCCAGTATGTCCTGCGCCGCGGAGAAGCCGGCCGCCAGATCCAAGACTGCTTCAGCCAGGTTGAGGTGGCCTTCCTCAATAGGCAGCAGGAACCCCTTGAGAAACCACTCGTCACCGAAGTTGACAAACTCCGTGCTCTCGCATAGGCCGGCCAGCAACAATGGGGTCACGTACTGCCCGTACCTGTCGAACAGAGTCGCGGCAACGACGTCCAGGTCATCCAGACTGAGGTCTTGACCCTGATCGATCTGAATGAAGTTCAGCGCATGGGGACGAGAGAGGTTGGAGGCGAATTCCCTAACCTCACCGTCTCCGTCCATTCTCACCCTGATAACCTGGAAAGACTCCCATTCGGGATTCCGTCCCGAGCGCACGCCCAGAACGGTCCCGGCGGCATCTCCCAGTACAGAGAAGACAAGGCGATCATCCTCTGCATACGCCTCTCGCGGCTGATAGACGCGGCCCTTTGCCTCCCTGTCCTCCCAAACGGCCTTCTCGTCGTCAACACGTTTCTGGATCAACCGTCGGGCGAGGTCCTCAACCGTCAGCGGAGCTTCCTCCTCGATGAGCAGTTCCGACAGATACTCCAAGTCTTCAGCAGCCAACTCGAAATCCTGCCAGTACCTCAAGGTGAGGGTATCGAGTTGTGTCTCCTTCTTCACCGTGCAGCGCCTCCGAGCAGTCAATGCTCTAGAACATACGAGATTATACCATCGTCTTGGACCGATGTAAAGCTGGACAAACGATCGCAGAGGATGTATGATTATGCTATCGACACAAAGCGCGAAAGGAGCATAGAGATTGCCAGCTACAGCGTCCGCGAAGAAGAGACTCAGGCAGAGCGAGAAGAGGAGACTCCACAACCGGGTCTACCGTTCTCGTCCTCGGACCTACATCAAGCGCGCCAATAGGCTCATCGATCAAGGGAGGTCAGAGGACGCGGCTCTTGTCGTGCAATTGGCCGCCAGTGCGTTGGACAGGGCTGCCCAGAAAGGCGTGCTCCACAAGAAAAACGCAGCTCGCAGAAAGGCGAGGCTCTATAGGCGTCTTCACCAGGCAAGCTCCGAAAGCGGAGGATTTGAGCGACTGGCGCCTTCGTTAGAGCCAGACTGATTCGGTGAAGGGCATCGCAGGGTTGTGGCGATGTCTTTTACTTTGTCAGCCCAGACAGCTCGTTGCCAGTCTACGTACGGAGAGTAAGATGGACGCCACATGCGCCGTGGACGAGAATATGCCCCGCGCGGTCCTCTCCGAGGCTCTCGCTCACGTCGGCGACTTGGCGGATATCCGCGCAGAGGGTGCGTGCCTCACCAGTCTGGGCTTGGAGGAGTCGAAGCTGGAGGAAGCTGTGCGCGCAACCGAGCATGGTGCAGGCACTCGAGTTTTCTATAGCAGCCTGTACGTGACCGGCACCATGAACACGGGAGGCATCAATCTCATGAACGGCGACTACGGGGCTCGGGCCAGCGGCCTTTGTGTGGAGAGAGGGGAGGTCGTAGGCCCTGTCAACGGTGTCACCATAGCAGGCAGCATGGTGCACATGCTAGGCGACGTCTTTGACGTGGCTAGTGACCTGTGTTTCGTCCCCGTCGCGGACCCTGTCGGAGTACCGACGATGCTGGTCCAGGGGATGACAGTCGGAGGAAGGCAGATCAATACCAGTAGAAGGAGCGTCTCTCGCTCTGGCGCCCAATGGGCACCACGGCGGGAGGGTCCTCGCCCTCGCTCTCCACTAGGCGCACGACGGTGACCTGCCACTCGACGACGGCGGACTCAGAGCCCAGGGGCGGCCGCAAATCGAGGGGCACTCGGCATGAGTTGGCCTTAGTGAACTCCGGTGCTCCTTGCTCGTCCGCTTCCCCGGTCTGCACAAGGGTCACCGAAACGGAATACCATTCATCCTCGCCCAACAGACCCACCGAAAGCCAATTGAGTAGTATCGGCAGCTCGGCCTCCTCGTCACGAAATTCCCATCCGTCCGGAGGCCCCAGCAAGACGGGCGCCGGATAGACGAGCAGTGATGAGACCGTGGGGGTAGGAGGACCTCCAATCCCGGGTGTCTCCGCAGAGGCGACACGTCCGGGTATGATCAACGTCTGCCCTTCAGAAATGGCGTCGGGATTCTCTATGCCATTGGCTTCCATCAGGGCTTGGAGCGAGACGCTAAAGCGCTGGGCGATCTCCGACAGGTTGTCTCCAGGTTGCACCACATAGGTCACCGTCTCCGGCTCAGGGGTGCCGGCCGCGCTGGCAGTCTCCGAGACCTCAGGGGCCGCGCCGGACGAGGGTGCTTCCACCGGGATGAGCAACGTCTGGCCGACGGTAATCATGTGGTCAGTCAGGCCATTGGCGGCCATGATGGCCTCCACCGTCACCCCGAACTGGGAGGCGATCAGGCTCAAGGTATCTCCGCTGCGCACGATGTACGTAGTGACCTCCGGCGTGGCGGTCTCGGTGGGAGCCGCGGTAGAGGTGGACGTTGCAGTCGGTGTGAAGGTGGGAGTGGCGGTGAGCGTCATCGTGGGGGTAGGAGTGTGGTAGGTACCCAACTGAATCGCTCTCCAGGGCTTGATGAACCACAACAAGGCCAGCAGCAGGATCCCCAGCGCGGCACCGAGTAGAGGAGCAGGAGGAACCATGGACAGGGATATCTGGGGGAGGAGACTTCTCCCGCTTTGGAGGGAAGCGCCACACATCAGACATGTCTTCGCGCCTTCGGCAACCCTGGCCCTGCAATCAGGGCAGCGCCGCGTGAGTTGCTTAACCTCCACTCTGTAGCCACAGGCGGGGCATCTGCCACGGCCACCCCTGAAGCTGGCTCCGCAGTTCGGACACTTCACGGCTGGCTTCTCCCTCAGACGGTAGTATCACTGGAACACATAGATTATAGCAGAACCCGCGCCGCTTGGCAACGAGCCAGTAGTTGACTGTGCAAGTCAACGTGTGTACAATACTCGGCGCATGGCGTTTGGGAGGACGGGGACGATGTCACTGGAGGCAGTCGAAGTTCTACGGGATGTGGCTCTGATACTGCTCGTCGCCGAGGCTGTGGTACTCACCCTGCCTTTGCTGGTCATTCCCTTCTATGTTATCAGATACCTACGTCGCTTCAAGTCCCCCATACGGTCCTCACTGCGTCTGGTGCGGCAAAAAATTGTGCAGGCGGAGAAGGCGACGAAGCTGGTCGCGTCATTGACCGTCCAGCCTTTCCTGTTGGCAGTTGCGGCCACCGAGGGACTGAAGGGGGCGCTGCGGTACCTCGGGAAAGGGAGGTGAGCGATGGAGAGTAGGGGTTCGAACCCGGTGGTTCTGGTGGGGATCGTGCTGGGGGCCTCTTTGGGGGCAATAGCCGCGGTCGCGCTTCTACGCCGATGGAGGCGAGGAAGCGGTCTGTCTGCGAGGGATATCCCCTGGAGGGAAGTGATCACCCTGATTGGTCCCCTTGTCGCACTCACTCGTCGGCTCGTTGAGATGAGCAGGAGAGAACTGGTCGAACGTGACGTGCTATGAGGAACCTGAGCTCAGAGTTGTGGGTGACCGTCATCGTCGCACTCGCCATCCTCAACTTCTTCGTGTTTGGCGCGTTCATCGCACTGGTGATCTACATGGTACCCCCCGGCGGTCCTGTGGGGATCTCCATCGTCCCCACTGTCGCACCATCCCCGACATTGGGTGCTCCAGCTTCAGAGACACCACGCCCTGCCGCCACGCCTTCGCCCACGCCTGGAATTGTCGCGACGTTCACTCTCGCGCTTGCATCTAGGACGGCCGCACCGACAGAGGGCACGCCTCCGGCTGTCCAGACCGTGACTGCCTCGCCATCCATGGGTGCGACAGCGACCGTACCCCCCGTGACCCCGACCCTGACTCCGACGAGCACCCCCACATCCACAGCCAGTCCCACTGCCACATATTCGCCCACTGCCACCCCGAGTAAGACCAGCACTTCAACATCAACAGCCACCGCAACCCATACCTCCACCCCTATCCCCAGTCCCACACTAGTGGTGGCAGCGACCCCTTCGTTTACGGCCACTCCCACGTCAACCAGCACGCCAACGAGGACACCCACGTCCACCCACACCAGCACGCCCTCTCCGACGATCAGCCGCACTAGTACCGGTACTGCGTCGCCAACGAGCACTGCTACCAGCACGAGCACTCCGTGCCCTACTCCCACGAGTACTCACACCAGCACAAGCACGCCGACATCAAGCCC
>CAYGQI010000007.1:25691-27188 GCA_964351925.1 uncultured Anaerolineales bacterium
CGTGCCCTACTCCCACGAGTACTCACACCAGCACAAGCACGCCGACATCAAGCCCCACGTTCACTTCGACGGTGACCCCGGCTCCCAGCCCGCTGATCGCGACGGCCACCGCTATGACAGACGGGTCTGTCGCTGCGATTGAGCCGCCTGCTGGGTCCAAGCCCGCTCCCCCGTCGGGCCTCCTGGGAGCAAGCGTGGGAGGAGATCAAATTGACCTGACATGGGAGGGGCCGCCAGGAGCCAGGGGCAGCATCTACCGTGTATACTGGGACCAGGGATCTGGATACGACATGTATGCGCTGCGGACCAGTGTGCGCGATGCCAGGCACACCGACATTGGTCTGAGGCCGTCGGCGATGTACCGCTACTTGATCACCACCTTTGACGGACAGGCCGAGTCCAGCCCGGTCGGCGTGAGCGTCGAGACATACTCCTGGTTGCGCCTGCCTCTGATCAGGCTGAGCATGTCCACCGACGCCCATACGATCACGTCGGCCACGCGCGTGCCTCTAGCCACGCCTTCCGCCTCGTCGCCCCTACCTCAGCCAGCGGAGGTTATACTGGGTCTCATGGGCACCAATGACTATGTGGATGACCTCGGAAGTCTACATCTGGTCGGTGAAGTCCATAATGACATGCTTTACAGCGTGGATGAGATACGCGTGCGCGTCACCTTCTACGATGATTCCGGGGATGTGCTGGAGGCTGCCACAGGCTCTGCCCTGCTGGACCTCCTGGCGCCGGGCCAGAGGAGCCCTTTTGTGATTGTTTGGGAGAACCCTGGCGAGTGGAAGAGATACAGCCTGCAGGCAACAGCTCGCCCGACGACGGCGCGACCTACGCAAGGCCTAACGCTCGTGCACAGCTATGCGCGCCTTGACGAGAACGGCCTGTACCACGTCGTCGGCACGTTAAGGAATGATGGGCTGACGACCCCTTACTACGTCAAAGTGGTAGTGTCTCTGTATGACTCGTTCGGCAAGATCTCCAACGCCGGATTCACCCACGCCAGGCCGTCTCGCATCCCTCCAGGGACGGCAGCCTCATTTGACTGCCCTTTTGAGTACTACCCGTATCTGGCGGAACATCTGGTGCAGATGTCTGACCGGTGATAGACACCTCGCTGGCAGCCGCGGTGGGCGCTTCTCTCTCCTTTCGATCTCGACGCCTTGCGCTGGACGGCGCGTCTCTGGTTGGCGCCCACGCGAAGTGTCGTCAATGGGCGGCACCAGTCGGTGGGCATGCACGTACAGGATAGCGATTGACAGCGGAATGCCGCCTGTCTATAATCACCAGCGGTGCAAGGTCGCCGCGGAAGCCCAAGTGAGCAATCCGACGCGAGGAGGTCATCTTGTCTGAGAAGAAACAGATGCAGCTCGACCGTATCAAGATGAAGGTCCAAGATGCGGACGAGCGTATCCACAACTTCGATGAGGTCGCGTTGGGCTACAGCAGGGAGGAGGCGATGGCCGAGGCGCAGAGGTGTCTAGCCTGCAA
>CAYGQI010000008.1:0-1292 GCA_964351925.1 uncultured Anaerolineales bacterium
CTGACGGAGGTGCTGGGGAAGGCCCTTCGCCTGTATCCGCACAAGCGAGCGATCGTGTGCGGGGAGGACTCGTGGACCTACGGTGAGTTCGGAGAGCGTGTCAACAGGCTCTCGCAAACGTTGCTGACTCTGGGAGTAGGAAAGAGCGACAGGGTTGCGGTTATCCATCGCAACTGCCACCGCTACCTGGAATGCTACTTTGGCGTGATGCAGATAGGAGCGGTCCTGGTACCAGTGAACTACCGGCTCAGCGCCAGGGATTGGCTCAGCACTATCGAGGATGCCGGGGCCAAGCTGGTCATCGTCGAGGATCCATTTCGCGAGCAGCTAGAATCCGTTACGGATTCTCTGCGCGAATCATGCGTGGTGGTGTGGGCGCCTGGCGAACTCACGGACGGGTCCGATCAAGGCTCACATTTCGCGTACGAGGCTCTATTGAGAGAGGCCACGCCGGACCCTCCGACAGCGGTGAGCATCGAGGCGGAGGACATGGCGCAGATCTATTACACGAGTGGCACTACGGGTCAGGGCAAGGGCGTGGTGCTCAGCCATCGCAACGTCTACATGCACGCCCTGGGTACCATCGCCGAGTTCAAGCTGGACGACAGCGACGTCTGGCTTCACGCGGCGCCCATGTTTCATCTGGCCGACGGCTGGGCTACATGGGCGATTACGTGGGTTGGTGGAACTCACGTGCTAGTGCCTGAGTTCAGGGAGCGCGTCGTCTTGGATGCCGTCCAGAGGGAAGGTGTTACCACCACCAACCTGATACCGACCATGCTGAACGCCCTGGTCAACTACCCTGGGGTGCACGAGTATGACTTCTCCAGTCTGCGCCTCCTGCTCAGCGGCGGCTCTCCAGTCGCCGAGAGACTTGCGGAACGGACGATGGAGACATTTGGCTGCGAATATGCTCAGACATACGGTATGACCGAGACGAGTCCCTACCTTACAATATCGACGCTGAAGGACCACCTCAGAGATTTGACCCCTAAGGAGCAATTGCGCTTCCGGGCCAGCACTGGCAGAGAGTTCATTACCGTCGAATTGAGGGTCGTGAACGAGCATGGTCAGGATGTGAGCCCGCACGGGGAGGAGGTTGGCGAGATCATCGTCCGTGGCGACAGCGTGATGAAAGAGTACTGGAATCTGCCTGATGCCACAGATGAGGCCTTCAGAGATGGCTGGCTTTACACGGGCGACATGGCAGTGATGGACGCAGAGGGGTATGTGACCATCGTCGATCGAAAGCGAGACATGATCATCACTGGAGGAGAGAACGTCCACTCCGT
>CAYGQI010000008.1:1392-26056 GCA_964351925.1 uncultured Anaerolineales bacterium
CTTCCTCGATTGACAACTCCTCCTCGACTGCGTCCACCAGAGAATCGAGTCGCGCCTGCACTGCGGGGGACAACTCGGTGCTCCAACCCATGGCTTCCGGCTGCATGCCATAGATGACAATGGGGGCCAGGTCGCGGCCGAGGTAGTCAGCCAGCTCCAGCACCCGCAGGACCTTCTCTTGGTGAAGGGAGAGGGGTAAGTCAACGTCCTGAGGGGTGACATCCTTGGGTCTGAAGCGCAGGATCGTTCCGGGTTCCAACCCTGCGTCCACAGCATCGATGATCACGACCCTGACATAGCCCTCCATGAGCTGCAAGATCTCTAGCCCTGCCGTGCTGCCGTCCACCACATCGACGTGAGCGGGTAGCGTTCGCTTCCATAACTCACGCACGGCGTGGACGCCGATGCCCTCGTCCCCCATCAGCAGATTGCCTACGCCAAGGATGAGAACCCGTTGCTCTGGCAGTCTTTTCATCCAGCCTTTCAAGGAGAACTCCCAGAGGGTACTTCTTGCGCGCCCCTCTGGGAGTGATGGTCGAAGAAGCTCGGCCAACAAGACTGATATGGAATGGGCGGCCCGGTCTGCCAACGGCCCACGGCACAGCCGAGGACCTGCCTTGCTCCTAAGCCTGCACCTCGCCGGACAAGAGGCGGCTGGCGGCCTTGGCGCAGTTCTTGAGCAGCATGGCGATGGTCAGTGGTCCCACGCCGCCCGGGACGGGGGTGATGAACGAAGCCACATCTTTCACCTCGTCGAACGCTACATCCCCGCTCCAGCGCCAACCCTGCTCGGTGGTGGGATCATCTACGCGAGAGGTGCCCACGTCTATCACCACGGCGCCTGGTTTGACCATGTCGGCCTTGATCAACTGCGGCACGCCTACAGCAGCCACCAGGATGTCGGCCCGCCGGGTCTCTGCTGCCAGATCACGAGTGCGGGTGTGGCAAATGGTGGGAGTCGCGTGTTCGCGAATGCAAAGCATGTACAAAGGCTTGCCCACGATGTTGCTGCGGCCAACGATGGTCACATTCTGACCCTTGATGGGGATGCCCTCCCGCTTTAGCATCTCGATGATGCCCGAGGGTGTGGCGGGGACCAGGCAGTCTTCCCCCTGGGACAGCAAACCGACGTTGAAGGGATGGAGCCCGTCCACATCCTTGGCGGGAGAGATTCGATGCTGTAAGGCTTTCTCATCCACCTGGTCTGGGACCGGGAGCTGCACCAGAAAGCCGTGCACGGTCTGGTCGGCGTTCAACCTATCGACGAGGTCCAGGACCTCTTCCGTGGTTACTGTCGCCGGCAGATGATGGGTCTGAGAGCGGACGCCGACTTTCTCCGAAGCGCGACCCTTGTTACGCACATAGATGGCGCTGGCCGGGTCTTCGCCGATGAGGATCACCTCGAGGCCGGGAGGCATCCCATACTTGGAGGTCAGTTGCGCGACTTCCTCCTTGACTTCCTCTCTGATCTGCGCCGCCATCGCCTGTCCGTCTATGATCTTGGCTGCCATAAGTTGTGTCCTCCTTGTTTTGCTTGCTCGTTGCCTGAGATCTCCTAAGCCAGCAGCCCCTTTTCTTCCAGAAGCTTGCTGGGACTCACCATGTTCCTGTCCAGGCCCAATTCTCTGCTCGGCAGGCCAAATGACAATCCCAGTAGCTGTGTTATGTACAGGATGGGCATGTCGTGGTCGAGACCGAGTTGACCCTGCCGGGCGTCCAGATTCATGTGGCAGAGGGGACACGATACCACCACTGCCTCAGCGCCCACAGCACGAGCATCCTCAAGGATCTTGCCCGTCAGCTCCAGGGCCAGGTCGGTCTCGGTCATGGAAAGGGTAGCCCCACAGCATTCAGTCTTGTAGGACCAGTCGAGAGTCTCAGCTCCCAGTGCGTCCACGATGTCGTCCATTCTCATAGGGTACTCAACCTGCTGTGCCCCGGTGACCTTTGGTGGACGTGTGTAGACACAACCATAGTAGCAGACCACCCTCAGACCCTCTAGGGGTGTGACCACCCTTTGGGCCAGGGCCCTCAGGCCCACTGATTCTGCAAGGACATCCACCAAGTAGCGTACGTCAAGCTCGTCCCGATAGACGTACCCTAGTTCGTCTTGTACCTTTTCGCGCAGATCTGGCTCCTTGGCCATGTCGTGCAGGGCCCACTGAAAGCGCGAGTAGCACCCCAGGCAGGCCACCATCGCTTCTTCGAACCCTGCTCGCTCGATTAGGGCCAGATTCCTCATGGCCATGGTCGTGGACAGGAAGTGGTCGGTGGCGTGAGCCGGCGTGCTGCCACAGCACAGCCAGCCCTTGGGCTCCACAAGGTCGATATCCAGTTCGCGGAAAACGCTCTTGATGGATGCGCTCAGCTCAGAGGCCGTAGAGTGCAAGGAGCAGCCTGGGTAGTATGCCATCTGGTTTGCCTTCACCTTGGCGGGCCGGACGCGGCGCGGGTAGGAGGTTCGCCGGGGAAGCAAACTGAACTTTCCCTTTCTCAGCATCTGCATCCCCAGAGGGAGCTCTTTGAACGGGTCGCCGCTGCGCAACCCGAGCTCGGCGGCCAGACCCAGTTCGTAGGTACGACCCAACAGGCGCACGTCCCTGAGGAACACGTCGTACATCGTGGGGATGCTGGAGACACCTGGAGCCACGCCCCTCTCCCGACTGATCGCCTTCAACTCGTCCATGATGCGAACCACGTCCAGGCCCTGCGGACAGCGCGTACTGCACGCCTGACAGGAGCTGCACAGCCAAATGGTCGTGGAGCGAAGTACCGGGTCGTCTCTCCTCAGCTGCAGGTGGCGCATCACCTCGCTGGGGGTGAGGTCGAAATGCTCCGACAAGGGGCAGCCGCTGCTGCACCTGATGCACTGGTAGCACGAGTAGACGTTCTCACCACTCCGTTCCCGGATCGTCTCGGCCAGACTCTTCTCTTTGACGCGAATGCCCTCTTCTCTCATCCGCCCCACGCCCCCACGCGTGGCAAGTGACCTGGGAGTTGCCTACAATCCTGCCTCGTCAAGCACGTCTGGCACCCACTTCTCCCAGCCCAGGGCCATGATGTGGACACCCTGGCAGAGCTCCTTCATGCCTTTGACCAACTCTGCGGCGATGCTGATACTCGCTGCGACCTTGTCGTCGGCCTCCTCCATCCGGCTGATAAGATGCTCGGGTACGTGGACGCCGGCCACGTTGCGGTTCATGAATCTCGCCATACCGGCGGACTTGAGCACAATAATACCTCCCAAGACGGGCACATCAAGGTGGTCGATCCGTCTCATGAACTCGGCAAACTGGTCGAGATCATAGATGGCCTGGGTCTGGAAGAATTGAGCTCCGGCCCGCATCTTGTTCTCCATCTTGATGATCTGGGGTTCCAGTGGCTCGGCTCCCGGACTGACCACGGCGCCGATGCAGAATTCTGGCTTGCCCTGGAGTTCCTTCCCCGCCAAGTCGTGGCCTTCGCACAGAGCCCTTGCTGTTTCTATTAGGGACACAGAATCCAGGTCAAACACGGGCTTGGCGTCGGGGTGATCTCCGAGGGACACGTAATCGCCGGTCAGGCATAGGATGTTCTCGATACCAAGGACGTGTGCGCTGAGCAGGTCCGATTGCAGGGCGATGCGATTCCGGTCTCTGCAGGTGAGCTGGAAGACGGGCTCGGCGCCTCTCTGCTTGAGAAGGAGGCTCACCGCCAGGGAGCCAAGGCGCATCACCGAACTCTGCTGGTCGGTGACGTTGAAGGCGTCCACCTTGCCCTGAAGAAGATCCACCTCTTCGAGCATCTTCGTCGTGTCCACGCCCTTGGGGGGACCAGCCTCCGAAGTGATCACAAACCTGCTGTCAGTGAAGAGTTCCGTAAGTTTCATGCTTTCCTCTCTACTCCTCCGCTTGCTCCAGTGCCCACAGCCTCGTCGACCGCAGCGCTTTGGGTGGTTCCGCCTTGGCGTGATCGCGAGGTGCGTGTACGTACCGCAGCACGTCGAGGCGTCCCAGTTTATCCAGGCGTTCGTAGATGAGCTGCCAGCCGCAGGGACGCACTTCGGGCTGATGCTCGCATCTTCCATCTCGGGCACCGCCGCAGGGTCCATTGATCAGGCTCTTGGTGCAGGCGGTGATGGGGCAGATCCCGCCTGTATAGTCCAATAGGCACTCTCCACACTCCCCGCATCGCTCGCTGCCACGCCATTCTCCCTGCGCCCCGCCCATGGAGAGCGTGTTGCACGCTGGATGAACCACTTTGTCCACCGCTGCTGCAGTGGCTTGCACACCCACTCCACAGCACATGACCAGCAGCGAGTCACTGGCTAGGATCTGGGTTCGGTAGGCCTGCAAACCCGTCTTGACCAGTGCTTTCTGACAGAGGAAGTCCAGCACCGTCCAACCCGACACCGTCTTGCCCTGCTCTTCCAGGGTGGCTTTCATGGCTCGGACTTCCTTCTCTCCGCCGGTGTGCGAGGCCTCGGCACAGCCGCGGCAGCCAAGGAGGAAGATGGTGCGCTCTCCATCAAGGGAGCGCAATATCTCGTCCAGCGGTTTCTGTTCAGAAACAAGCATCTCTAGCCTTTCCTTCCCATGTTTTCGTCATCAACCCAGACCGCCGGCCCAGCATCGCAAGGACCAGGCGGCCCTGCAATGTTATGTCCTGCCCTTCTCAAGGAACTTTTGCACTCGTCGGAGCAGTTCCTGTGGTGTGACGGGCTTGTCGACGTAGTCATCCGCCTCCAACATCATGCCATCAGTGAGGGAGAACGCGGTCTCGCCCATCTGCTGTGAGAGACTGGTGAGCATGATCACCGGTATCCCGGACAGGTCCGGGTCACTCTTGAGAGCTTCGCAGACCTTGAAGCCGTGTTGCTCAGGCATGATCACATCCAGAATGATCAGGTCTGGCGCGACCTCTCTGACTTTGTGGAGAGCTTCCTCCCCGTTGTAGGCGACAGCAACGTCGTAGGGAGCGCTCTCGAGCACTATCCTTGTCGCTTCCACGAAGTCATGATCATCGTCAACTAATAGGATCTTTGCCGGGCTCGTCATTTGCCTCCTCCTGGTCCGTATGTCGAGAGTCCGTTTCTCGTTGGCCGCTCTCGAGCAGATTCCTCACCCGATCGAGAAGATCTTGGGGTGTGACAGGCTTCTCCACATAGTCCTGAACATCCATTGCCAGACCTGTTTCCAGCTCATAGCGCCTTCGACTGGCGTCTTCGCGAACCGACGTTAGAATGAGAATGGGAATACCAGCGTACTTTGGATTCTCCCTCAGTTCGCGAACCACAGCGAAACCATCCATCTTCGGCATTAGCAGATCGAGGACTATGAGGTCTGGGATCTGTGCTCTCACCTTGTCCACGCACTCGAGCCCGTCCCGTGCTGTCACTATGGAATACGGCTGAGTGCTCAGGATTGTGGTAAGGGCGTCCAGGATGTCTGGGTCGTCGTCAACTACCATAACCATTGGTTGTCTGTTCATGACTTGGATCTCCCAGCTACCTTCAGACTCTCGGCCTGGGGAGGAGTCTGGCCCTCTCCACAATCTCCGGCACGATCTCTTCCCAGGCCACAGCCATGATGTGTACGCCACGAACGCCGGGGATGTCCCGCAGCTGCTCTATGAGCTCGCAGGCGATGCTGACCCCCTCTTCTTTGGCGTCCGATGCATGCTCCATCCTCTTCACGAGTTCGTCAGGAATCATCAGGCCAGCCACATACTTCTTCATGTAGCGGGCCATCCCGGCGGACTTCATGGGGATGATTCCTGCCAGTATGTACGCTTTTTCGTGCAGCCCTTGATCGCGCACCATGTCCATCCAGGCGGTGAATCGCGGCAGGTCGAAGACTGCTTGGGTTTGAATGAAGTCGGCCCCGGCCCTGATCTTCTTGGCCAGTCTGAGGACGCGGAATTCGAAGGGATCGGCGAAGGGGTTGGCTGCACAACCTATGAAGATGGGGACATCGCCCGACACCTTGTCGCCGCTCATGAACAACCCTTCGTCTCTCATCGTCTTGACCATCTGTGCAAGCTGTATGGAGTCGATATCATGAACGTTCTTGGCCGTAGGATGGTTGCCGAACTTTTGGTGATCGCCGGATAGACACAAGAGGTTGCGGATGCCCAAGGCCACAGCGCCCAGGATGTCGGCCTGCATGGCCAGCCTGTTCCTATCCCTGGTTACCATCTGCATGACTGCGTCTATGCCCATCTGCCGGAGCAGGGCACATGCTGCCAAGCTAGACATACGCACGATTGCCGTCTGATTGTCGGTCACATTCATGGCATCACAACAGTTCTTGAGTTGTTCGGCCGTCTTGCGGACGAAGTCTGCACTGGTTCCCTTCGGTGGCCCGATTTCCGAGGTCACGGCGAAATGGCCTTCGGTCAGAACCCGCTCCAGGTTGCTTCCGCTCTTCATCTTGCCTTACCTACCCCTGTGACCCATTAGTGTCAGTCACTGAAGATCCTCATGCCCGCTGACTGTCCCTTGGGCAGGGTAAAGATGAATCTGGCTCCGGACTGCCCCTCGTCGTAAGGGGACTCGGCCCATATCGTACCGTGATGCGCCTCGACGATTCTCTTCGATATGCAAAGACCAAGCCCGGTCCCCTGCGCAGCCGCCCCACCCTTGCCTCGGAAGAACTGCTCGAACAAACGGGGCAAATCGTCGGGGTCGATGCCAATCCCAGTATCGGTGACGGATACCTCGATCTCATTCTCCATGTCGCGAGCGCGCAGGGTGATGGATCCCAGTTCCGGCGTGAACTTCACGCCATTGCTCAGCAGGTTGGTCACGACTTGCTTCAAGTGGTTAGCAGATCCGTACACGTTGGGCAAATCCTGTGGAATCTCTGCGTTGAGCTCTTGGGCTTTCTCTGCGGCCAGCACTCTGACCTCTTCCACACAGGAGTCGAGCACGTCCCGGATGCAGATCATCTCCATCTCCTCGACCACCTTGCCCTTCTCAATCTGAGCCAGGTCGAGGAAGCGATTGATGAGGTCAAAGAGCTCCCGGATTCTCTGGCTGCACCTGTTAAGAATGCGTCCGTGCTCCTCATTGAGCTCTCCGACAAACCCGCCGAGCAGTACCTGGAGGTAACTCTGCACCGCGGCCAGCGGCGTCTTCAAGTCGTGGGAGGCCATAGCCAGGAAGTAGGTCTTCAGTCTGTCTAGTCTGACAAGTTCTTCATTTGCCTTCTGCAGCTCTTCAGCCTCCAGCAGAAGCCGGTCGCGCAGGGCGACAGTTTCCCGCTGTCTCTTGCGAAGCTCGCCAGCGATGGCGGTGGTCAGGTATGTGCTGATGTAGAGCGTGGTTCCAAACCCGAACAGCACTGCCAGCACGTACGGTGTCTGACGATACAGTTCGGGAGGCACGAGACCCTCAAGGTGAGCATGTGGTATGATCTGGAAGTACTCCAGAGCCGCCAGGGTGGTGAAGAGAACTACAGCCAGCGTAGCCAGCAGATAGGCTGACCGGTACGGCAAGATGATGCTGGCCAGAATGACATGGAATACGTAGTACAGGACCAGAGGGTTCTCCACGCCTCCCGCGAAATGGATGATGGCGGTCGTGGCCACCAGGTCAGCTGCAGACTGCACCCAGACGTACCTTCGGACCTTGGGTATGAGATCGTCGGGTTGCTCGGCTTCGAGCCGCTCGGTATACCGCAGGAAAGCCAGATTGTATAGAGCTATCACAGCGGCTATGATGAGGATGGGGAGGGTCGAGAACCGTATTCCGAAGACTAAGTTGGCCGCGAGTGTGATCATGACAACGCCGATGATGGCGATCCACCTGAAGTTGATGCCGTACTGGATTCTTCGAATCGCCGTCGATTCCTCAGGCGTCTGCTCCTCGGCCACCTGACTCTGCCCCAGGAATTCGGTCAGGCTGAGTCTGGTGTACCTCAGTCGCTCAGCCAGGACATTGGACAATCCTGCATTGATCTCGTATCCCATCACAGGATCGGAGTCCATCAGGCGACGCAGATCTTGCTCTCCGAGAGTGATCGACCGGCACCTGTCCACGGCACGCGCAGACATAGTCCTGAGGTCAGAGTCCGTCAATGTGGATAGGCCGAATGGTTGACCGGCGTTCAAAGTCTCGACCCTCATTTGCCTGACGCGCCGCTCAGGCCACATGCGTACTCCCATCTCCAGCGCTACCCGACCTTCTCGCAGGACATACAGCCGCTCCGCGGGCTCTCCTTCCTCTATGATCAGACTGCCTGCTGGGTGAGTCTCTTCTCTGCAGATCTCCGCAATCCGCTCCAGTTGGCTGTCGGTCAGCCCTTCGAAGATGGACACCTTACGCAGTAACTGGATGGGTATCATCTTGAATCGACCTACTATAGCCTGGGGATCCGCCCGTATCCCCAGTTCCTAGGCCCCAATGCGCGACTATGAAATGCGGAAGCGTGCCAGTTCGTGCCCCTTCGGCGTGATCACGTGAACAGCACAGGCCAGGCACGGATCGAAGCTGCGCACGATGCGAACAATTTCGAATGGGTTTGCTTCGTCCCTGACCTTCGTGCCGACCAATGCTTGTTCGATAGGGCCGGGCTGGCCCTGATCGTCCCTCGGCGATGCGTTCCAGGTGGTTGGCACCACGCACTGGTAGTTGGCGATCTTGCCCTCTTGGATTCGAATCCAGTGACCCAACGCACCTCGAGGGCCACACACCAATCCCATCCCGGCCGCCTCGTCGGGGATCTCATACTCTGTGTATACCGGTTCGCCGGGCTTGAGCTGCAATACCCAGTCGGCCATGGAATCGGCCACGTACTTGCACTCCAGAGCACGCGCAGCATGACGTCCCAGCACCGAGAAAAGGGCGCTAGGGCCGGCGTCGAAATGCGACAGGACCGGATCCACGAGGTTCTTCACTGCAGAGTCTCCGGCCACATAGTTGACCGCCATGCGGGCCAACGGGCCCACCTCATACACTCTGCCATCGTACCTGGGAGCCTTGAGCCAGGAGTAAGCTCCGTCCTTCTCGGGCTGAGGTGACGTTTCTCCGTTGCCTGGGTATCGCCCTGTGGTGGAGTCCTCGTACCGAGAGTGCTTCACGTATTCGGCTATCTTGAAGGCATCTACTTGGCCCAGCTTCAGGTCGGTGGAGACAGTGCCCGAGCCCAGGAGCCTCTTTCGTGTCAGATAGTTGGGATCGTTGCCGTCGAGGTCAAACACGCCGTACGCTAGTAGATTGCCGCAACCCGTCCCGATCCCGAAGTAGTCAGAGTAGGCCTCTGCCACGGCGATGACATCCGGGATGTAGACACCGTCGATGAACTCTCTGATCTCGTTGAGCCTCCAGAGGAAGGAGGCCATCTTGTCAACGGTAGGATGCTCTGTGACTCCGCCCGCAACGGTGGCGCAGTTGTGTGGCATTTTCCCGCCGAACAGCGTCAGCATTTCGTGGGCCTTACGCCTGATGTCCAGCGCCTGCACATAGTGGGCGGTTGCCTCCTGATCCGCGCCGTCCGAAAGCCGGTAGTCTCCCTCATACCTTGGTGCGAAAGGCCCCAGCGCACCCCGGCTGATGAACTTCTTGATGGACTTGAGGGCCGGGTTGTTGCCCTCGTAGTGTGCGACTTTGGTGACGTCAACGTAGTCGAGGGCCGCGAGGTGGTAGAAGTGCAGCAGGTGCGACTGGATGTAGTTGGAGCCAAGCAGCAGGTTACGGATGATTCTGCCGTTGTGGGTGATTTTGTCGGCGATGCCGAAGGCGCTGTCCAGACATAAGACTGATGCGGTGCCGTGAACCTGCGGACAGACGCCGCAGATCCTCTGTGTCAGTTGGGAAGCATCCCGAGGGTCTCTACCCCTGAGAATGAGTTCGAGCCCTCGGAATAAGGTGCCGCTGCTCTCAGCATTCTTGACCTCGCCGTCTTCCACGATGGCTTCGATCTTGAGGTGCCCTTCGATGCGCGTGACGGGATCTATTACTATCTTGCCCATGTTAAGCTGTACCCCTTCCTCATTCAGCCCCTATGTTGGGCAGAGCGTCGTCGGTGATCTTCTCGTATATGGGTGCGACCACATCTGGGAAGGTAGGCTCTACACACCCTATGCATGGTGCTCCGCTGCCCACACACCAGTTCACCCCGTTGTTCCATAGCCGGATAGGGCAGTCAGCGTGGGTGACGGGTCCCTTGCACCCCACCTCGTACAGACAGTAGGGATCGCTCAGTTTCTCGGCGAACTTCCCCTCGTCGAAGTATGCCCTACGAGGGCAGTTCTCGTGTATGAGCTGTCCATAGAAGGTCTTGGGTCGCAAGTACTCGTCCAGGTCTCCATCCTTGGGAAGGCCCTGCAGCAAAAGGCTGGCCACAGTGCCCACGAACCAGTCAGGGTGTGGAGGGCAGCCCGGAACATTGATGAGGGGTGTGTTGATGCCCTCAGTCGATAGCACTTGTTGCACACTGACGGACTCAGTTGGGTTGGGCTCACCTGAGGGGATGCCTCCGAAGGCTGAACAAGTTCCCACCGCGATGACCGCCAGTGCATCTCGGCTGAGAGACCTGACCCAGGAGTGCATGGAGATCCCCTCTCCCTGCCTCTCCCCGATCATCGCATAGGCTCCGCCGGCAGCCAGGGGTACCGAGCCCTCGACCACTAGAACATAAGCGCCCTTGGCGTGATCGCGCGTCCTTTCCAGTTCGGCCACTGCCGCATCGCCGGCTCCTGCCATGACTGTGGGATGAAAGCGGACGTTCAGGTGCTTGCCGGGGATAATTTCGTCGATGAGGATGTTCCTGAGACTCGGGCTCACCGAGTTCAGCAACGACACCGAGCAACCGGTGCATCCACCTCCTTGAAGCCAGAGCACAGGGTACTCCTCAGTCTTGGACTTTGCCATTTATCGCGTCTCCTATTCATGATGCTGCGGCTCCAGCCGCAAGTCTTCCCTGAGCATCCTGCGCGGACCGCCATGTCGACTGGTGGACCAATCCTTGGCCGGCATGATCTCCAGCAATTGCGCTAGTCGTCCCTGAGCCTTGAGACGATCATAGATCAACTGCCAAGCGCAGGGGACTTCCGGATCTATCTCGCACTTGCCCTGCTGCGACCCTCCACACGGTCCATTGAGCAGGCTCTTCGCGCACCGGGCAATGGGGCAGATACCTGCCGTCAAATCCAGTACACAGTCTCCGCACGCAGCGCAGCGCTCGGTCCAGAGTCCATGCTCCTCTGGAAGTCCCAGGAACGTGGTGTTGACGGCCGGAGCAGCTCTAGCGTCGGGAAAACGCTCGACTATGGCCTGAACGCCGATGCCGCAAGCCATGGACAGGACTAGATCGTGACTCTCAACCTCGGCCTTGACGGCGTCCAGGAATTCCCACTCGCATTGTCTCTGCACGGTGGCCTCGTCGAAGACTTTCTCCTGTCCATCGATCCTGGTGGCCATCCGCAGGCTCGACGCAAGGATGCCCACCTCCTTCTCGCCGCCCGCGAAGCAGACCGTCACGCAGGTCCCGCAGCCGAGAACGAGTATCCGTTCGTATTCAGTAACGAGATTCTTGATCTCCTCCAGGGGTTTCTGCTCGCCTATGATCATCGGTCCCTCTCCCTTTCTCGCAGGGGGCTCGGCCCGAGCTCTCTCATTCTCTCGGTCATGCCGGTGGTCAGCTGTGCGAATTCACGGCCCATGGCCGACGAGACGAAGTGCATCTCCAGCCGGTCAGAGCCAAGGCCAATCGTGTCCAGAAGACCCTTGACATAGGCTACTCTGCGCTCGGCTCTCACATTACCTTCCAGGTAATGACAATCGCCCACCAGTCAACCGGCCACCAAAACGCCATCTGCGCCCTGTTCGAAAGCCTTCAGCACGTGGATGGCGTCGAGCTTCCCAGTGCAGGGCAGTCTGACGATTTTGACGTTCGTCGGGTACTGCACGCGCAGGGAACCGGCAAGGTCAGCAGCCGCATACGCACAGTAGTGACAGCAGAAGGCGACAATCTGTGGCTCGAAGTCGTTCATCTCTCCTTCTCAAGCAGGCTGCAGTTCGTCGACCAAAAGGGCTTCTGCCTCCGCCGTCACCTGTTGATCTCGATAGTGCATCAGCTGGATGGCTTTGGCCGGGCACTCTGCGGCGCAAATGCCACAGCCCTGGCAGGCAGCGATTTCGATGTGGGCCGCGCCGAGGACGCCCCCTGCTCCTCTCAGCGTGCGTTCGATGATGGGCACGTTGTAGGGGCAGACTCTCACGCAGGTGAGGCATCCTGTGCACTTCTCCGGCTCCACGACCGCGACTACGCCGCCCGCCTGGAGGGTGGCCTGGCTCAGGATTGTCGCCGCGCGCGCTGCTGCCGCTCGCGCCTGCACGATGGATTCTTCGAGGAACTTGGGGTAGTGTGCAGCGCCGGCGACAAACATGCCCTTGGTGACGAAGTCTACCGGCCTTAGCTTGATGTGCGCTTCCAGGAA
This sequence comes from uncultured Anaerolineales bacterium, assembly GCA_964351925.1. Classification (GTDB taxonomy): domain Bacteria; phylum Chloroflexota; class Anaerolineae; order UBA7937; family B3-Chlor; genus JAUVXJ01. The sequence goes on from CAYGQI010000008.1 coordinate 13,813, forward strand.
GAAATCGTCTAGACCACACGGCACTTTCAGTAGCGAGGCGAGTTCCCTCGCTCCCTGGGCCGCCACCATGCCTGTGTTTAGAACGATCAGGTCTGGGCTGACTTTGATCTCCTCAGCCAGGACAGGCTCCCAGAACCGCACTTCGAGGCCACCGTCTGCCGTCACCAGCGGCATTCGGGAATCATTGTACCGTGTGAAAATGATGCCTTCCTCAAGCGCTTTGCGGTAGTGTCTCTCTTGGAACCCATATGTCCTGATGTCCCTGTGCAGGATGTGGACGGTAGCTCCAGGGCTCAGTTGCCTAATCTTCAGTGCGTTCTTGATGGCTCCTGCACAGCAAATCCGGCTACAGTACCTCGTACCTGGGCCCACGCAGAGGATCATCACCACATTCTGCAACTTAGATATGGCCTGGGGATCGTTGGCCACCAGAAGCTCAAACTCCTGCTGGGTGAGGATTCGCTCGTCTTGTCCGTAGAGATACTCTTCCCCTCGGTACTCCTGTGCTCCGGTGGCCACAACCACCACTGCGTGCTCCACCGCGCTTTCCTGTCCGCTACTGCGTATGTGCGAGGTGAAATTGCCGACGAAGCCGGATATGCCTATCAGCTCCGCATCCTTATGCACGGTGATGAGCTGATGGCGTTCCACGTGCTCAGTCAGATCCCTCAGATAGTCTTGGGGATCGAGATCGTCTAGGGTGTAGTGCACCTTGCGCAGGTTTCCACCAAGCTCTGCGGAGCGCTCGAGGAGATGGACCGGGAAGCCCTGCTCGGCGAGGGAGAGAGCGGCATTCATCCCCGCCACGCCACCGCCGATGACGAGGGCAGAATGCTGCAGCGACAGATCGACTTTGTGCAAGGGCTCCAGGAGAGCAGCCCTGGCAACCGACATGCGCACCATCTCCTTGGCCTTTTCCGTAGCCTTCTCCCAGTCGTGAGAATGTACCCAGGAGCACTGGTTGCGTATGTTGGCCATCTCGAACAGGTGCTCATTCAGGCCGGACTGGCGAATGGTGTCTTGGAACATTGGCTCGTGGGTATGGGGCGTGCAGGAGGCCACAACGACGCGGTTGAGGGCGTGCTCGGCGATCCTTTGCTTGATCAACTCGACGGAGTCTTGCGAGCAAGTGTACAGATTGTCCTCGGCATGGACTACGTGGGGCAAGGTGCGAGCGTATTCTGCCACGGCCGGAACATCGAGGAAGCCGCCGATGTTGGACCCGCAGTGACAGACGAAGACTCCCACGCGTGGCTCTTCTGGAGATACGTCGCGCTCCGGCGGATACTGTCTCGCTTTGGTCAGTGTACCTCTGACACCTGCCAATAGGCTTTCTGCTTGGCTGGCCGCGGCACTGGCCTCTACCACCGTCTCAGGGATGTCCTTGGGTTGGACGAAAGGGCCGCACGCGAAGACCCCTGGACGACTCGTATCCAGGGGACGGTATCCGAGTGTCTTGCAGAAGCCATGCTCATCCAGCTCCACGCCGAGGCTGTGGCCAAGCTTCTTCACCTCCGGAGACATCTCCATTCCCACCGAGAGGACCACCAGATCGAAGCTTCCTTCGTGGAATCTGCCTTCCTCATCGTAGTACCTAACGATGAGGTTCTTCGACGAGTGATCCTCCTTAAGCGCGGAAACGCGGCAGTAGGTGTACTTGATCCCATACTGTTGCTGGGCCTGCCGATAATACTCCAGGTACCCTTTCCCGAAGGCCCGCATGTCCATCATGAACACGTGGATTTCTGTGTCCGGCTCGTGCTCGCAGGCCATGATGGCCTCTTTGGTGGCATACATGCAACAAACCGAGGAGCAGTAATCGTGGTGCTCATCTCGCGAACCGACGCATTGCACGAACGCGATCTTACCTGGACGTTCGCCGTCAGATGGCCTCTTCACGTGGCCCTCGGTGGGCCCGGAAGCCGAGAGGAGACGCTCGAACTGAAGGCTCGTCACCACGTTGGGGTATCTGCCAAGGCCCCACTCCTGTGACAGCCGCGCATCGTAGGCCTCGAAACCAGGCGCCAAAACGACTGCTCCCACGTTGATCTCTCTCGACTGCTCAAGATCCTCGTGGTTCACGGCACCAGCCTGACAGGCATATACGCAGGCCAGGCATTCGGAGCAAACTCCGCACTGCAGGCAGCGGGCGGCCTCTGCCGCGGCCATCTCCTCCGTGTAGCCCAGCTCTACTTCCTCGAAGCTCAGTCTTCGTTCTGCCACGGGCAGAGCGGGCATACCGAGGCGCTCACGGCGAGACAATTCCAGTTCGAGCATTCGGTCCTCGGCTTCTTCCTGCGCCAGGTGGACCACCGGAAGTTGAGGTTTGAGGGGTTTCAGTTGCTCTCCCGAAAGGTACTCGTGGATGGATGCCGCCGCCCTGTGCCCGTGGGCGACAGCCTCGACGACGAACGCCGTACCGGAAATGGCATCGCCACCCGCGAAGACTCCTGGGCGTCCGCATGCCAGCGTGTCCGGATCCGCCACGATGGTGCCCCAGGACGTCGTGCCTACAAGGCTGTCTACGGGGATGAAGGACAGGCCCGCGGCCTGCCCGATGGCGAAAATGACCGTGTCGGTGGGAATCACGTGCTCGGTGCCTGGCACTGGTACCGGTCTGCGGCGACCGCTCTCATCTGGTGTGCCCAGCTCCATGCGGATGCACTCCATGCCGGCTACTCGACCGTGGTCATCAGCCAAGATGCGTATGGGGTTGGTCAGCAGTTCAAAACGGATGCCTTCCTCTCTGGCGCTGTGCAGTTCTTCGCGACGGGAGGGCATCTCGGGCTCGGAGCGACGGTAGACGATGGTCACTTCCTCCGCGCCCATACGCAGTGCCGTTCGGGCAGCGTCTATGGCCACGTCGCCGCCGCCTATGACACTCACCCTCTTGCCCAGCTGGACTGGACGGCCGAGTCTGACATCCCGGAGGAAGCCGATGCCGATCATCGTACCTTCCAACTCCGCTCCAGGGATATCGAGTCTGATCCCTTCATGCGCACCCACGGCCAGGAAGATGGCGTTGTAGCCTTGATCCACAAGTTGCTGTAGATCCGCGATCCGGGTGTTGAGCTTCAGCTCTACGCCAAGGTCCAGGATGTCATCCACCTCGCGCTGGATCAAATCGGCTGGCAGGCGATACTCGGGCACACCCACGCGGAGCATCCCTCCGGCAACAGGCAGTGCGTCGAAGACAGTGACGCCGTAGCCCAGCTTGACCAGGTCTTGAGCGGTCGTGAGACCCGCCGGTCCGGCTCCGACGATGGCGATGCGTTCCGGTCGGGATCTGGGCACGGGATCCACCGGCTTCCTGGGCGCACGGTAGACTTGATCGGTCACGAACCGCTTCAGTGACGCGATGGCTATGGGCTCGTCCACCAACCCCCGGTTGCAGGCGTCCTCACACCGGTGGTTGCAGATTCGTCCGCAGATGGCCGGGAAGGGATTGTCCTCCTTGATGACTCGCAGAGCCTCTTCGTATCGCCCTTCTCTGATCAAGGCGATATAGCCTTGTGCTCTCTGCCCCGTGGGGCAGGCGTCTCGGCAGGGAGCCATGCCCAGCTTCTCGATCGCGAAGGCGTGCGGGATGGCTTGCGGATACAGTCGGTGCGCAGCGTGCCGAGTGGCCAGACCCTCCTCGTAGTCGCTGGGCAGCACTATGGGGCAGGCCTGGGCACAATCTCCGCACCCGGTGCACTTCTCGAGGTCTACGTAGCGGGGCTTTGTTCTCAAGCTGGCGATGAAGTTACCAGCTTGACCGTCGAGGGCCGTTACCTCAGTGTTGGTCAAAACCTCGATGTTGATGTGACGACCGACATCGACCATCTTGGGTGACATGATACACATGGCGCAGTCATTAGTGGGGAAGGTCTTGTCCAGCTGAGCCATGTGTCCCCCGATGGCGCTCTTGCGCTCTACGAGGTAGACCTTCATTCCGGCGTCGGCCAGGTCTAGAGCGGCCTGCATGCCACCGATGCCGCCTCCGACAACCAGTACTGCTCCGACCGGCCTACTGTTCGACTGTTCGTCGGCCATGGCGCCGTGTCCCTTCAGAGAAGATCGAGCTATGACGGCAAGACCCAGAAGCTAGATCTGAAGATATCCGTCGGCGTAGATGATCTTGTTCCGCAAGATCTGAACCGTCTTGAAGATAGCCGCTTGCTCGGGATCGTCCATGTTCACGTTGCTGGGATCGAGTTCCTCCATGGCAGCCGTGCAGTCGTAGAGGTTGACGAGTAGCGACCCGACGGGCGTGCTGTCATCACGCTCTCCGACGATGCGTACCCATTCCTTCAGTCTCTCATCGGTTGCGTCCACAATGGCGGCGTCCAAGCCGGCCGCCAACAGCATCACTGCGTAGGTCGAGTAGATCAGACTGCGGTTCTCCTTAGGTACCCCGTTGGACACGTTGGACAGGCCCACCACTGTCAAGGGAGGGGGATCGGAGATCTGTTTCAGGAAACGGATGGTCTCGATGGCTTCCGGGCAGTACTCCGACATCCCACTCACCGTGAGGATGAGAGGGTCCATCAGCACCTGGTCCATGGGGATGCCAACTTCCATCATCCGTGGCATCAGTTGCTCCAAGGCGATAGCCACTCGCTTGTCCGCCTCCACGGGGATGTTTTTGCCCATGGTCAGGGCAATGAGTTTGGCGTTGTATTTCGCCGCTAGCGGCGGCACGTCCCTCAGGCGGTCGGGATCTGCCGAGGTAGAGTTGACGATAGCTTGTTGTCTGACTCTCTTTAAGCCGGCTTCCATCGCCGACAAGTTGGTCGTGTCAAGACACAGGGGGACATCCACCACTTCTTGTATGGTGTCTACCATCCACTCCATTACCTCGGGACCCTGCTTTTTCTGAGGGCCGATGTTGACCTCCAGCGCGTCAGCGCCCGCCTGTACTTGCGCCGTGGCCAACTCCTGAATGGGACCCTTGTCCCTTTCCTCTATGGCCTTCCTGACCTTCGTGGAGATGACTTGAATCTCCTCGCCAATCTTGAACATCTGGCCCCTCCTTGCGATTGTACGCGATGCTAGACTGTCCAGTGCGGGAATTGGACCGCAATGACCGGCGTCAGGCTCCTAGGTGCACCTGGTTGTCGATGGTGGCTGTGCACATATAGGCCTGCGGGTACGGGACGATACCGGGCTCTTCCCGGAGACCCAGCCAGGTGCTGACACTTGCCGCGCCCCTGAGCCTGAGCAGGCTGCGGGGGGCGGCGTGCTCGGACTACTGGCGGACTAGGATTGCCGGAGTTTCATGAATGCCGGGATGTCCACCGCTTCACGGGGACCCACGACGATCTCCCAGCCATTGAGCTCTTCCTCGAGTTCTCCCGAGAGCACCGAGACGGCACCTGGGATGACCAGTTTCCTGTGACTTATCTTGTCGGAGATGCCGGAGGTCTTGACCGTGGAAGCGATCTTGTCGGCATCGAACTTGCCTGCTGCCCATCCGGTGAGAACCGACAGGCCCTCGGAATCCGCTATGAGAAGCCAAGCAGGGATCCCGCTGGCCTCCACCTCGTTGGCCACCGCAAAGTAGGTGATGGAAAAGTTCGTGGTGATGAGTAGCGGGTCATCTGGCTTGGGCTCGCTGATCTCGTAGATTCCCGGCGTGACCTGTACGGGTTGACGCGGATCAGTGTATATGTTCTGCCGCAAGGCAAGCAAAGGATAGACCATGGCTGGATCAGAGTGATCCAAGACGATAAACCCGGCGTACTTGGCTATGTGCTGGCCGGCCAGGGCCGACTCCTCCGCCAGGGACTCCGAGCCCTCCCCCGGAAACGTGATCACCGGGTACCCAAGAAGGCGGTCTGGTTTGTTCTGGAGCGCGAGCCGGCGCACCTGGGTCAGTACGTTCAGAGAGTCGTGAAAACCTCGAGTCCCAGGATCGATCACTATGTCGTTTATGCCAGCGTCCCTTAACTGCTTCACCAGTTCGACAAGCGGTTCGAGCCCGCCGGCATGTACAGCCAGAGGGGCGTTGAACTCCTTAGCGAGTGCAACCATCGCTTCCCAGTTGTCGGCATTGGCGGCGTATATGAGCGGCTTCGTCCCACCAACCTCGGTCAATCCCGCTCTCATCACTTCAGGGTCCATGGCCATGAGGATCAGCGGTCGCTTCATCTTACCACGCACTGCTTTGACGGCGTTCGCGAAAGTAGCAGCATTACCCGAGGCACTCTCGACTGCCAAGCCGTCCAGGGTCAGAGTCTGGCCAACGTAGTCCACGGAGTAGGCATCGACCTGGCTTGACAGCCGCTCTACGTCTGCAAGCGGTTGGTCATCCCTGACCCGCACTAGCAAACCCGGCTTGTGGAAGAAGGCCTTGTCGTGTCGATGAAGTTCAGTCTCGTTGCCCACCTCGATCTTGTGCTCGTCACTGCCGATGGTGATGAGACGGATGGGAGGGGCCGCGGCGGACTCCAGGGCGGCCTTAGCTTCCGGGCTAACGTGGGGACAGGCGGCCAGTTCTGCTTGCTTGGCGGCCAACTTCATGGCAAAGGCAAGGCACGTGGGGAATCCGCAGTCCTTGCAGTTCGTCTTGGGTAGCAGTTTGTATATCTCTAGGCCGGTCAGCGCCATCCCTTACTCCCCCTTCTTCCACAACTTGCTGATAACGTCCTTCACTCGGCTCACCGACTGTGGGTGGCGGAGGACAACGATGTCTGCCCCCGAATGAATGAGCGTGGTGGCGGTCAGGGTCTCCCAGTTTACGGCACGCTCAACCCAGTCCCCCCAGGCCGCGGACACGTCCGCACCAACCTTGGCCTCCTTCATCCGCCAGGCCTCTTCCCCAGGAGTAACCAGCATCGGTTGCTGGGTCATACCGTCGCCCTGCAGGGCGGCCAGCCTAAGACGTTCCATGGCTGAATAGCCGTACTCTACCCCATAGCCAAGGGCTGCCGTGGTGGGGTCCATGAGGACGCGGTTCAGGGGCAATCCAACATCGCTGATGAGGATATTGAGTTGTTTCGCGAGATTGACGTCCATCGCTGTGCGCGCATCCACAAGATGCCCGTGGGCGAGGGCGGCGGCGACGATGGTCTTGTAGTTCTTGTCGTCACACACTCCCATCACGATCCGCTCGCCGGCTGCCTCCTCGGCTACAGCGACCAAGATCTCGATATCCTTCTCCATTTGGCCGGGACCGAATACTATCAGCGGCAGCCCTGTCGCGTCTAGTACCTTTCGCACTGTGGCCGCCGCTTGCTGCGCGGTCGTCTCGTTCCCTTCGGAATCCGTGAGACTGATGCTCAACAGCAAGAGGTCTACATCTAGCTTCTCCACCGCCTTGGCCCACTCAGCAGGGTCGTTCATGACCTGTCCCCACGTTTCCAGGAGGACTGGGGACCAGTCGGTTGGCCGGCGGTCCTTGATCTCAACGGCGACGCGAGGCGGGTTGGGCATAGAGGCCTCGAAGTCCAAGAAAGGCAAGGTGCCCTCACCGCCCACGGTCACGGTCTTGCTCCGGGTGCCACCCTCGGCCTTCGTGGCCCCGAGAACGACTTCCCTGACATGCCCCGTCCACTTCTTCGTCGGTATCTCCAAGGCGACAGCCATAACTGATACTCCTTCCGGGCTACTCTCGTGTGCCCAACGTTCGCAAAAGGGGATGATCGCCCACCATCACGGGCACACCATCCCCTGTCACGCTACATGACTACATAATAGGTTCCATCTTTGGAGCAGGGTGATCGTGTCCCTCAAGCCAGACCAACAACTCATCGACCGTAGTCACGTTTCGTTCATCGGCGATTCGGTCGATGAGATCTGGTACGCCTTCCCTCTCCGCCACGGCCTTGAACTCCTCGGGCATGCTGTCTTTGAGGAAGGACGACATCCAGACTACTCTCTTGAATCCCCCGTCCGCCGAGATGAACTTGGGGCTGGTCAGATAGTACTTGCCCACGCCCATCGCGCCAGGTGTCTGCAGGCCGCCGCCAAACATGCCAGCCATCGAGGAGAAGGTCATCCCGGATGGTGTCATGCTGGGGTCTTCCCTGGACACAATCATCACCCCGTTGGCCTCAGGGACGACAAGCACCATGCACTCGAAGCAACCACAGGCGGTCATGGGATCGGTCATGATGGAGTACATGGTGACCTGGTTGACGCTCTGGTTCGAATGTCCGTACACGAACTCCTGAGGGCCGCTCCAACGGCCCAGTTGAGGATCCAGGTTTTCTCCCTTGGCGATCGGCTGGTTGGGGCCGGTGGGATTGATCTGGTGGGCTGCTTTGCAGTCAAGCCAGTTGTAGGCTCCGCAGAGACCGAGGCGTTGCGGTGAGATGATACACACGTGCGTCGGAGCAAAGGACTGGCACAGCGTGCACGAATAGAACTCGTCCACCGCGTCATCGGTCAGTCCTGCCACCCGAACGTTGCGCTCGCTGTATGCCTCCCGCGCGAGTTCAAGCCAATCAGGCATCTGACCAGGATCGGTGATGAGTTTCACCTGAGCCTTGTCCACAATGCTGTTCCAGGGGTCGCCCTTGAAGCGAGCGTACAGGATCTCGCCGAAGTGCTCGAGCCGGAATCCCTTGTCGGCGGCCGTCTTGTTGATACGTATCCACGCAATGTCGCGCTGCCCGATGTGCTGCACGCCCGAAGCAGCGTTGAGGAAGTAGTGTATCTGACGCTCGAGGACCGGCTCGAAGTCCTTCTGCATTTTGCGGCCACCCACTTCGACGACGATGCCCAGATCCATGGCACTGCCTTCTTCCATCTCGTCGAAGTCAGGACCCACAAGCTCGATCTTGCCGTCCTCGATCTTGTCTGGCTCTACCATGCGCAGGTACTCGAAGGCTCGTGAGCTCTTGCCGCCGAACTCGATGCGCATGTCCTCCTTGCGGACCCGTTCTCCTTCGAAAGCCGAACCATAGGACACGGGGATAGGAATCTCGGCGATCTTCACCTTCACGCCGCGAATCTCGATGCACTTCTGGATCAGTCTCTCGGCGCGCTCGAGGTCATCCTTACCATCTATGTCGTCGAAAGGCATGGAGACGACGTGTTCGAACTCGGTCACTCCAGTGGGCAGTACCTCTGGTATCACCGTGTCAGCGATGGCAGGGAATCCATAGCTGATGGCTCCAGCGGCGGTGGCGTATTTGAGGTCGTCAATCTCACCGAGTGCTAGAGCCATGGCGAAGACGCGGAACTTGTTGTAGATCAAGTTCTCCCTGGCCTGGCCCGGCTTCAGCCCTCCAAAAGTGAGGCCGGATCGAGTGGCGAAGCCTAAGGGATAGATGGTGCTGATCGTATCCGTGCCGAAGGGGATGATATAGGTGTCGTAGCCCATCTCTACCCCTGATTCCAGCAGTTGGTGGATGATGCTGCGGCCATTCACGTTCCCGCTGAGGAAGACGAGGATGTTGCGACGCTGGAGCTCGCGCACAAGTTGCACGGCTACCTCGTTGGACTTGGCACAGCCGATGAGAGCGCAGAAGCCCGGCATACGCCCGTCCACCAACTGGATACCCCACGCTCTCAACTGGACGTCATCGATAGGGCCGTTGCAGTAGCCTTCACCGCCTGCGGTCGCCAGGTTAGAGTATCCGTCCAGCTTCTCCGGCTGCTCACCGAGGGCGTACTTGATGCTCATGATCGCTTCCTCGGCAAAGAGAGTAGCGACGCCGCAGTCGAGAGCCTCGCCGAGGTAGGGGGTCCACAGCTTGCTCCTAGGTATGGGATGAAGGAGTTTCCTGGCGTAATCAAGGACCTGCGGCAAATCCCTCAACTTGGACACTTGCATTCCTGTGAAGCCATAGATCACCGGCAGATAGTATGCTGTATTGGGGAACTGCACCGGCGTATCGGGTCCCCGTTCCTCCAGGACCTTCTGCAGTAACCGATCCGCTTCGCTGACAATGCTATTGGCGCCGCGAATAGCGGCACTAGCTATGTACCTAGACATTGGTCACTATCCTCCCTACGCCTCTTTCACAGTCACGCCGGCCATACTATAAGGGCTGACCTTCGCGCCTTCGGCTTGAGCCCGCAACCATGCATTGTAGCGACGATCGCCGCTCTGTCCAAAGCGGCTTGCATCGTACTTGGGGAGTCCGAGGGCTGCCCGCTTCTTGTCAATGTGGTCCAGCGACTTCTGGACGATCTTTGCCGGATCCGGCTCGAACTCCAGCTTGCCGCCGGTCTTCTCCTCCCAACGGCGGCCGATGAGGTCGGTAACAGCTTCGCTGCCTTCGATGGGCGACCTGACGCCGAAGAGGACGTAGGCCCCGGAGGCAACGAAGTAGGTTCCTATGGTCAGTGCTTTCTCACTCATCCATTCCGGGGCGATGCCCACGCCGGGTATGTCCGAGATGTCGTCTCCGAGCCCACCTTCTGTGGCCATTTCTGCCAGAACGGTGAGGATGCGACTGTTGTCCACACATGAACCCATATGCAGGATAGGCGGTATGCCTACGGTCTCGCAAATCTCGCGCAGACCAGGGCCAGCATATTCCAACGCCTCGCCCTGCAGAAGACCGTACTTGGCACTGCACAGGGCTCCACATCCGGTCTGCACAACAAGGACGTCGTTCTTCAGGAACTCCCGAACGATGTGGCTGTGAGCCTCGTCTTGGACAACTCGAGGGTTGTTGCAGCCTACGACTCCGGCCACCCCTCTGAGTCGACCGGACATAATGGCGTCGTTGAGAGGGCGCAGGGAACCGCGATAGTACCCGCCCAGCATGTACCGGATGTACTCATGGGAGAACCCGGGCACCATGTTCTCGTGAACCTGTGGTATGTAGGTTGCCCCACGGTTGGGGTAGTTGTCCACAGCCGTTTTCACAATTTCCCTGGCGATCTCCGGAGCGTGGTGCTCGTCGAACTGCATGTGGATCGCTCCGGAAATCATCGCTTTAGGAGACGTGGTTATCAGCTTCGTGTGGAAGTTCTCCGTCACATCCTGCAATCCTTGGAAGATGCACTGAACGTCCACCACCATGGCCTCCACGGCGCCAGTGAGGACGGCGAGTTCCTGATGCAGGAAGTTCCCGGCGGAGGGCACTCCCTGCCGCATGAGAGTCTCGTTGGAAGTGCAGCAGATGCCAGCGAGGGTGATGCCATTGGCTCCCTTGGACTTGGCATACTCGATCATTTCAGGGTCTCTGGCAGCCGCTACGATCATCTCGGAGAGAGTGGGTTCGTGGCCATGGATGATGATGTTGACCTCGTCATCCTTCAAGACCCCCAGGTTGACCTGAGTGACCAGCGGACTCGGCGTGCCAAACAGGATGTCGGAAAGGTCAGTGGCGAGCATCGAGCCCCCCCACCCGTCTCCTAGAGCCGCGCGCATGCCCTGATCGAGGATGTGTTCAGCATCCTGATCGTTGCCTACCACGGTCCGGTGGAGGATCTCAACGATCTCTCGATCGATGCCCCGGGGCGCGATATTCAGCTCTTTCCATATCTCCTGTCGCTTCCTCGGCGCTCGCGATAGGTATGATAGTTGCCCGGATTGTCTGCCGAACTCAGCCAGGGCCTTCTCGGCCACATCGACGGCGATTTCCTCTTTGGTGCGGCCATCAGTATCGATGCCCAAATCTCGGGCGACTTCCCTTAGCTTGAACTCGTCTCTGATCCGATATCCAGGAGCTTCTCCCGTGGCGGCTCCGTGAAGTACAAAGGCCATGTCCCGACCATGGTCGGAGTGCGCCGCGGCGCCAGCCGCTATGGCGCGGGCCAGATTTCGGGCGACCACGGTCTCGACGGTGGCGCCGCAGATGCCCACCTGCCCCTCTTTGGCCAGACGACAGGGCCCCATGGCGCAGTTCTTGCAGCAGAGCCCCTTGGAACCGATGGGACAGGGCTTCATGTCATCGACGCGATCGAAGGCCGTCGCGATGCCCATTTCCGCCGCCTTGTCCAGCATAGCTTCGGCTGCGGGATCTATGGTCTTTCGGCTTTTTGGCATTGGGTTCTCCTCTTGACTAGTCGTCACTTGATAAGTAGTGGCCAGAAGTGCCAGTGCACCCCGTTCGACGTACGCCGCAAGTCTAGTACATACGGAAGTCGCCGGACATGGCAAGGTCGGCACCGTCTGTCTTTGTGCAGCGCGAGCCGCATTCGTACCAAGCCGGGTCACCGAAGCACGAGGGTTCTTGATCCGCGAGTTCTTCTTCCCCGACTTGGTACCCCGCTTTGTCAAGAACCTCGACCAGGGCCTTCTTGGTCACCTCTTTCGTGTGCTTGACAGTGACCTCCTTGAAGGCGGCACTGGCCTGGA
>CAYGQI010000009.1:0-19001 GCA_964351925.1 uncultured Anaerolineales bacterium
GAGGAGTGGTGTTGTGGCTATCCTCTCCTCATGGCCGGCATGGGCGCTCAAGCTGAGGAAACGATAAGGCACAATGTGGCCCAGGTTCGGGAACTGGGCCCCGAGAGAGTGGTCACCACCTGTCCTGCCTGCTATCACATGTGGAAGCATTTCTATCCCGAGATCCTCGACGAGGAATTGGGTGTAGAGGTGGTGCACTCGACGCAGGTGCTGGCCGAACTGCTCGATCAGGATCGACTCAAGCTGAAATCCATGCCCAGCCGCATGACCTACCATGACCCGTGCGATCTCGGGCGCAAGAATGACCTGTACGACCCTCCGCGACGGGTACTCCAAGGTATCCCCGGACTGTCCTTTGGGGAGATGTCCGACAACCGTCAGGATGCGCTCTGTTGCGGCGGCGGCGGCAACGTGGAGACCTACAATCCGGACTTGGTGGGGGAGCTATCCCAGCGGCGGTTCAGGCAGGCTTTGGAGACGGAAGCGCAGATCATTGTCTCCGCCTGCCCGCAGTGCGAGCGCACGCTGACCGCTGAGGCCAGGAGAGAGAAGGCCCGGGTGAAGGTCATGGACCTGGTGGAGTTCGTGTGGAGAGCGCTGGATACGACCGAGTAGGAACCCTGAATCGAGACTGACGGGACAGGTTTTGTGGCTGCCGCGAAGGACGGGCGTAACGAAAACGGAGAGGTCCTGGTTGTAGGAGCAGGCATCGCTGGGATGCAAGCCTCGCTCCTGCTGGCCGAGATGGGCTTTCTGGTCCATCTCCTCGACAGGGCACCTGCCATAGGAGGCTTCATGCCTCTGCTGGACAGGACTTTCCCCACCAACACCTGTGGTCTGTGCTTCATGTCCCCGACTCTTCCGGCGTTGTGCCCTTTCATCGAGTGCAGCAGGCATCCGCTGATCGAGCTCGTGCCTCTTGCTGAGGTAGAAGGCCTGGAGGGAGATCGAGGCGATTTCCAGGTCTCCGTTCTGCACAAGGCGAGATACGTGGACCCGGAGCTGTGCAACGGCTGCGGCGAATGCGCTGCCGTGTGCCCGGTGGAGGTGCCCCGAGAACTGGGTGCAGGCCTGGAGACTCGACGCGCCATCTACCGCCCGTATCCCCAGGCTTTTCCGCCGGCTTTCGTGGTGGACCGGGATGCCTGCACGGAGTGCGGCGAGTGCCTGAAGGTCTGTCGCCCTGGCGCCATCGACTTGAAGATGCAGGATCATCGCTCAGCGCTGAATGTGGGCGCTGTCATCCTGACGCCGGGCTTTGAACCCTTCGACGCCGGTCTCAAGACCGAGTTCGGGTACGGTGTCCACGAGAACGTATTGACCAGCATCCAGTTCGAGCGTATGCTCAGCCTCACCAGCCCCTCTGTGGGCCTGCCAGCGAGACCATCCGACAACCGGGCTCCTGCCCGCATCGCCTTCATCCAGTGTGTGGGCTCCCGCGATATCTCCTGCGACCGGGGCTACTGTTCCTCCATTTGCTGCATGTACGCCACCAAGCAGGCCATGCTGGCCAAGGAACGCTTGCCTGACGTCGACGTCTCCGTCTTCCACATGGACGTCAGGACCTTCGGCAAGGACTTCGAGCGGTACTATGAGAGGGCCAAAGAGGAATACGGCATAGAGTACCGGCGCAGCATGGTCTCCAGGGTGAGGGAACGGGCGGATAACAAGAACCTCACGCTCTCGTGTGTGGACGACGCCGGCGCCCCTCTGGAGGAGGAGTTCGATCTGGTCGTCCTGTCCGTCGGGTTTGGACCTCCTCTTGGAGGTGAGACCCTGGCCGAGGCGGCGGGCGTGTCTCTGAATGGGTATGGCTTCTCCGTAACGAAACCTTTCTCCGCCGGCGAGACCCAGCGTGATGGGGTCTTTGTGGCAGGGGCGTTCCGCGAACCTCAGGATATCCCGCAGGTCGTTGTCGAGGCCAGCGCCGCGGCCGCCGGCGCCGCTGAGGTTCTGGCAGGACATCGGGCGCCCCAGACAACCAGGCAGTACCCGGCAGAGCGGGATGTCAGCGACGAGGATGCCCGGGTGGGCGTCTTTTTCTGCCAGTGTGAGGGCGATATAGGCGAGGCAGTGGACATACGCGCGTTGGCTGAGTACGCGAGCCGACTGCTGGATGTGACCCACGTTGCGCAGGTGGCTGCTGCTTGTAGCCCAGAGGGCCTGGCGGAGATCGGCTCGGCCATCGCGGAGCAGGGTCTGAACCGCGTGGTGGTCGCAGGCTGCACACACCGGCTGTACGACGACGAGTTGGGCGATGCCCTGCGGCAGGCCGGGCTCAATTCGTGCCTGCTGGAGCGGGCAGACTTGCGCGAGGGATGTGCCTGGGTTCACCGCGACGAGCCCGAGGAGGCGACACACAAGGCGAAACAGCTGGTCGCCATGGCGGTGGCCAAGGCCCGGCTCCTGACACCGAGCCAGGGAGAGGATGCGGAGGTTTCCCCCGGCGCCCTGGTGATCGGCGGTGGCGTGGCTGGCCTGGAGGCTGCTCGGTCCCTGGCGCGACAGGGCTTCTTCGTCCACCTGGTGGAGAAAGAGAAGCAGCTGGGAGGCAACCTGCGTCATATTCATTACACGCTGAATGGTGGCGATCCTCAGCAGTATCTTCGGGAGTTGGTGGACGAGGTTGAGGGCAGCGAATTGATCAGCCTGCATCTTGGAGCGAAGCTGCAAGAGGTTGCGGGGGAGCCAGGACGCTACAGAACCACCATCTCCTTCGACGGCCAGACAGAGGAGCTGCTGCACGGGGTAGTCGTGGTGGCTACCGGGGCTGAAGAGGTCAAACCCACGGAGTATCTGTACGGGGAGCATCCCCAGGTGGTGACGCAGCGAGAGCTCGAAGAGAGGATCGCCCGCGACGAGCAATCGCTCGCGGGTGTGAAGAACGTGGTCATGATCCAGTGCGTTGGTTCGCGGGAGCCAGCGCGTCCTTATTGCAGTCGCATCTGCTGCTCCGTCGCCATCAAGAACGCCCTGCGCATCAAGGAGTCCAATCCCCAGGCCCGCGTCTTCATCCTCTTCCGTGACATGCGGACCTATGGATTCCAGGAGGACTTCTACCGGGAGGCGCGGGAGAAAGGTGTGGTCTTCGTGCGTTACGAGCCTGAGGCCAAGCCCAGGGTGGAGGCGGCAGGGGAAGGGCTACGGGTGCTGGTGGCGGACCCGATACTGGGTGTTGATCTGACGCTGGACGCGGATCTCGTGGTACTGAGCGTTGGCGTAGAACCTGGGAACAATCAGCCCCTTGCCGAACTGCTCGATGTTCCCCTGGACCAGGATGGCTTCTTCCAGGAGGCCAGCACCAAGGTGCGGCCCATGGACTTCGAGGCTATCGGGATGTACCTCTGTGGCCTCTGTCACAGCCCGAAGAACATCGGGGAGTCGATCTCTCAGGCCAGAGGCGCAGCCATGCGTGCGGCGGTGATGTTGGCCAAACAGCGCCTGGCGGGCCAGCCGGCGATACCCTTTGTCAACCCGCGTTTGTGTATCGCCTGCGGGCAGTGTATCGAGACATGCCCCTATGGTGCGCTGGTGGCCGATGAGGAGCTGGGCATCACTCAGGTCGTGCCGCTGCTGTGCCAGGGTTGCGGTGCCTGTGCCGTAGCGTGCCCCAGCGGGGCCATCCAGCAGCGGGTCTTCGAGAAGGTACAGTTGATGGCCATGCTGGACGCGGCCCTGGAGTAGTCGGTGCCGTCTGCCAACAATTGTGTGGAATGGAGCTAGGATCATGGAGGATTTCGAGCCCAGAATAGTCGCCTTCCTGTGCAACTGGTGTGCCTACACGGGCGCGGACCTGGCTGGCACGTCCAGGCTTCAGTATCCGCCCAACGTGAGATCCATCCGGGTGATGTGCACGGGGGGTGTGGATCCGATGTACGTCATCAAAGCTCTCCTGGAAGGCGCGGACGGGGTCCTCATCGGCGGCTGCCATCCGGGCGACTGCCACTATCAGAGCGGCAATCTTAAGGCCCGCCGGCGGATGGTGATCCTGAGAAGCATTCTGGAGGAACTGGGGCTCGATCCTGATCGTGTATGGCTGCGCTGGATAAGTGCCAGCGAAGGGAAGCTCTTCGCGGACACCATCACGGAGATGGTGCAGGCGCTCAAGGAGAAGGGGCCTAGTCCCATGCGTGAGGCTTGGGCGATCTAGCCCGTCGGTGCGGAGGCGCGAGTGATGAGCGTTAAGGCGATAGTGGAGGTCAAGGATGGTGACGTGCTCGCGGCCTTGCGGGAGTTCCTGCGACGGCTCCTGGAGGCTCAAGTCGTGGATGCACTACTCGTTCCACTGGAGTTGCCCTCGGGCGATGCCGTGGCGCCGACCCTGCTCAAGGATCCAGAAAGGCTGGCGACCGCCAATCCCCTGGCACCGGTGATGATGGCCAATTCCGCCAACCTGGTGTCGAGGTTGACCCGCCTCGGCAACAGAGAGAAGGTGGGAGTGGTGTTGAGGTCCTGCGAGATGAGGGCACTGATCGAACTGGTCAAGCTTCAGCAGGCCAGTCTCGACAACCTGGTCACCCTGGGCATAGACTGCCTGGGGACGTACGAAGTGACGCAGTTTGCCCGCTTGAAGACCGAACTGGAAGATGGAGCTGGACCGTCACCTGACCAGTTGAAGGCCGCCGGGGAGGGGAAGGTCGTACCTGTGGAAGGTTATGAGTTCCGCGCCGCGTGCCAGATGTGTGAGTATCCGGTGGCGACGGGTGTGGACATCAACATCGGGCTGATAGGGGTGGACACTCAGACCATGATCTTGCTGGATATGGAACCGGACATAGGCCAAGAGGTGCTGGAGAAGCTGGATCTCAAGGAGGGTGATGCTCCCGGTAGGGAAGAGGCCTTAGGGAAGCTGGTCGCAGCGCGAGAGCAGGCCAGAGATGAGGCTTTCGCCACCTTCCACGAGAAGGTAAAGGACACAGCCAGCCTGATAGCTCAGTTCTCCACGTGCATCGCCTGTCACAACTGCTCTTTTGCCTGCCCCATCTGCTACTGCAAGGAATGCCTCTTCGAGACCGACACCTTCCGCCACCCGTCGGATCGGTATCTGATGTGGGCGGGAAGGAAGGGCGCGGCCAGGATGCCCAGCGATACGGTGCTCTTCCAGTTGACCAGGATGAACCACATGGTCAGCTCGTGCGTGGGGTGTGGCATGTGTGAGAGTGCCTGCCCCAGCGACCTTCCCCTGGCCCTGATCTTCCGCGCCGTAGGTCAGCGGGTACAGCAGCTATTCGACTATTCTCCTGGGCGCAGCCTGGAGGATGAACTCCCTGTCGCCACCTTCAAAGAGGACGAATTCCCCGAGTACAAGTAGAGCGCACCGCAGGCGGTCGTTTATAGTAAGGGCTTTGGCCCTTCGGATCTGCTGAAGCGCACACTACGAACCTTGGAGCCTCAACTCCCCAGTATGCTGGAGGTGTTGCGACGTGAGCGAGGAGACCAAACCACCCGAGTACAGGCTGATACTCAATGCCACCGATGGCTCGGAGGTGGCGCAGAAGGGCACTCGCCAGGCGATCTATCTGGCCCGAGCGACGGGGGCCAAGCTGCTGATTCTGCATGTGGTGGAGACCAGCTTTGCCTGGTACACCGGGATGCTCTATCAGCAGCTAGTTGACGAGTTGCGGGAGTACGGGGGCAAGGTGCTGGAGAGGGCTGCGGAGATGGCCGACCAGGAGGGAGTGCAGGCCCGCACGATGAGTGTCGATGGCCATTCGGGCACGGCCATCGTCCGGGTCGCTGAGCGGGAAGGGGCCGACCTGATCGTCATGGGCGCGGTGGGACGGAGCATGGTGGAGGAGGCCCTGGTGGGCAGTATCTCTCAGTATGTGGTGCGCCACGCCCACCGCCCGGTCCTGGTGGTGAAGTAGCCTCGCTGTTGGTCCTACTTATTCCATCTCTCGGTGGACATCTTAGGTGCCGCTATGTGTTCCTCTCCAGCGGACCTGCGACGCTGGCCCGGCACAACGGACCGTGATCCAGAGAGCCGTGGCGCTCGGCCCTAGTCGCCAGCGAGGTACGACCACTCCCAGAGCCAGTACGCAAGTCCTTTCCACTTTCCCCAACGCTCGAAGGCAGCCTCGACCTCCATGCTTCGAACTGGCTGGCCATTGTGCCATTCGTGGGAGACGAGCTTGCGTGCCCAACTGTCTACGGGGATGAAGTCATATCGCCCCAACATGATGAGCAGGTTGGCTGCCGAGTAGGCGCCGACTCCGTTGATGTCTAGCAGACGAGCGCGAACGTCGTCAGTGGGCTCATCGGTTGTTTGCAGGGACTCCAGTTGCAGATCGCCGGAGGCCACAGCCCGAGCCAATTCCAACACGGAAGGTGTCCGATAGCCGAGTCTGGCCGTCGAGCGCAGTCTCTGTTCGTCGCTGCAAGCCACCTGGCCGGCGGTGGGGAAGGTTCGGCGCGAAGGGTCGCCCGGCAGCGGATCGCCGAGTTGCGAGACCAGTGCCTCGACCATGCGAATGGTTCCGGCCCAGCTGGTGTTGGTGGTGAGGATGGTCTTGACCACGTCCTCGAACAGGGTGGGTGATCTGAGGATGCGTCCTTGGGCTCGTCCTTCCACTCGAGCCAGTTTGGGTTCGTGACGTGCCACTGCATAGAAAGCAGACAAGTCCTGGTCAAGTCCCAGCATCCACGTGACCTTGTGCTGCACCTCGTCCAGATCGGTCTGGTTGAGGTCGCTGGGGACGCCCAAGCTTACACCGCCATGGGCCTCTTGCATGACCAGCTCAACCACGCGCCCGGAGTGCAGCCGCTCGATCCGCGAGAGCTGGGCTCCATTCTCGTCCGCGGAGAAGGGAGCTAGTCCCCTCCAGCCGTGCGATCTGATTACGGCCGACAGGGAAAACGGAGGAAAGGCGGACATGACTAGGGTCATATCAGACAACCTGGATCGTGTGCATCAGCGGTGAGCGTGTGGTGCCGCCCCTCTGGGCCTACACCCCGCCGACCCCTACCGAGGTTACACCCGAATCTCTGAGTGAATAGGCAGGCGACAGAGGCTAGCCAGCCCTGTCCTGCTCCGCGACCAAGGCTTCCAGCCGCGAGGAGTGGATGTGACAGATGGCTATCGCTATGGCATCAGCAGCATCATCGGGTTGAGGAACAAAGTCGAGACTGAGCAGCAACTGCACCAGCTTCTGTATCTGCTCTTTGCTGGCCCTGCCGTAGCCGCACACAGAAAGCTTCACTTCAAGGGGGGTATACTCGCGTAAGGGCAACCCGGCGTCTGCCACGGCCAGGAGCGCGACACCCCTCGCCTGGCCAACAGCCATAGCAGTGCGCGCATTCTTGTTGAAGAACAGCTTCTCCACTGCCACGGCGCTGGGCTGGTGACGGGCGAGGATCTCTCCCAGTTCCCGGTAGATGGTCTGGAGTCGCTGAGGGAGGGCTGCGTCAGGGGAAGTGCTCACCGTCCCATATTCCACCAGGGCAAGTGCGTCGCCGTCCCTTCTGACCAGCCCCCAGCCGGTTATCGCTGTGCCAGGATCGATGCCCAGGACCAACATGACTTCTCGATGCCGGGCTATGACTCCGCTTCTTCGTACTTGATGACCAATGCAGGCGTGAGGAAGAGGTTGGAATATACTTGTCGCACGTCGTCGAGTTCTTCCAGTGCCTCGATGATGCGCATGACCTTGAAGGTGTCGGATTCGCTGAGTTCAGTCATCGTCTTGGGAGTCATGATCAGGTCCGCCGCATTCAGTTCGATATCCCGCGCCTCCACGGTCTCCTTGAGCTTCTGCAAGTCCTTGGGGTCGGTATAGATTTCTATGGTGCTGCTGTCGATGTTCACGTCCAGGGCACCTTCGTCTATGACCAGGAGAGCCAACTCCTCCGGATCGGCTTCGGCTGCTTCTGCGGAGATGAATCCCTTCTGCTCGAAGAGGTAGCTCACCGCGCCGGTTTCGGCCAGCTTGCCGCCGTGCCGGGTGAGGATGCGCCTGATATCGGATACAGCGCGATTACGGTTGTCGGTCAACGTATCGAGGAGCAGCGCAATGCCGTGGGGGGCGTAGCCCTCATACAGAATCTCCTCGAGGATCTCGCCTTTCAACTCGCCCGTTCCTCGCTTGATGGCCCTGTCGATGTTGTCCTTGGGCATGTTGGCCTGCTTGGCCTTTTCCATCACCAGGCGCAGGCGGAAGTTGCCGTCAGGGTCCCCGCCCCCCTCTCGGGCTGTTATGGAGAGCTCCCGGGCGATTCTGGTGAAGGCCTGACCTCGCTTGGCGTCTGTGGATTGCTTCTTGCGTTTGATGGTTGACCATTTCGAGTGTCCCGACATCTCACTACCTCCTCGGCTCAAGGTCAGGGAATAACATGCGCAATTGCCGGGCAGTCTGCACGGCCTGACCCTGCCAGTGGTTATTGGCAAAGACGAAGGTCTTGTCCGTATCTTCCTCCAGCTTGCGGAGCTTTGGCACCCACTCCTCCAGCTCCTCGTCGCTGTAGGCATAGTCGTAACGCTCCCAGGCCTCTTTATGCTGCCACCATTTCTTGGCGTTTCGACCGTGAAAGCGCACATACCCTATTGAACTCGTGGCCTCGGCCACAGGGGGAATGAGGCCCTTGAGGCGGGGTTGGTCTACGCAGCAGAATCCCAGCTTGTTCTCCCGTAGGAAGTCGAAAGTACGGTCACTGATCCAGTCCCGGTTTCGGAACTCGACGACGACGGGGAGAGTATCCAATCTCTCTCGGAGCATTCGCAGGTAGTCAAGGCCTTCCTCCCCAGGACGGAAGGACCAGGGAAACTGGGCCAGTATGCAGCCGAACTTGCTTGTATCGATGAGTGGCTCCAGTGACTCGACAAACTCAGTGAAGACGCTATCGTCCCCTCCTCTGTCATGCGTCATGTCCTGGTGAGCCTTCAGCGTGAAGAGGAAGTCGTCCGGCGTCTTGGCCGCCAGTCGCTCCAGAGTGGATTTGGTAGGGACGCGGTAGTAGGAGAAGTTCAGCTCGGTGACGCTGAAGTCGCGAGCGTAGAACTCCAACCAGTCACTACTTGGCATGCCTTGAGGGTAGTATGGTCCTACCCAGTCCTTGTAGCTAAAGCCACTCGTTCCGAAATAGATCATTTGATATCCAAACGCGGAAGAGAGCTCTGGGGCTTCTCTGGCACGGTACGATCACCGCATCTATACCGTCTCCTGCGCGGCGATTCTTGCCCCCCCTACACCTTGTATCGGTAAAGGATGCGGCCTCTCGTCGGGTCATACGGCGACAACTCCACGAGAACACGATCCCCAAGGAGGATGCGGATGTAGTACTTCCTCATCTTTCCGGAGATGTGAGCCAGCACCTGGGGTCCACTGTCCAACTGAACCCGAAACATGGCGTTGGGTAGAGCCTTGACCACTACGCCCTCCGCCTGAATTCCTTTACTCTTCTTGATCCTCTCTTCCAGTTCCTTCCTTGGCATACAGTCTCCTTCTTTTCACATTCACAATTCCCAATCGTCAGAGACCTCCATCTCCTTGCCCTCCTCAAGGATAAGGACTTCTCTCCAACGCCCCCCTGACTCCGGAGGGCCGACGATGCCCTCATCTTCCAGTTGATCCATGAGCCTGGCAGCCCTAGGGTAGCCAATTCGAAGGCGTCTTTGCAGCAGGGAGGTGGAGGCACGTTCCTGTTCTCTCAAGAGCTCGATGGCTTCCTCCAGCAGCTCGTCGCGCTTCTCATCGCTGTCCACCGCCTCAATCTCCCCCCAGGGCGCGGCGGTGTCAATTTCCAAGGGCCCTGTCTGTGTCCAGAACTGGACCACCCTTTCTATCTCCCGGTCAGACACGAAGCAGCCTTGCAGCCGTACCAGCTTGGAGGAGTCTGGGGCCATGTAGAGCATGTCACCCTGCCCGAGCAGCGTCTCGGCCCCTGCCGTATCCAGAACTACACGGGAATCCACCTGGGAGGTTACGGCGAATGAGATGCGGGCTGGGAAGTTGGCTTTGATCAGTCCCGTGACCACATCCACAGAGGGCCGTTGCGTGGCGATGACCAGGTGTATCCCCGTGGCGCGCGACATCTGCGCCAGCCGGCAGATGATGCGCTCCACTTCGTCAGGGGCCATCATCATCAAGTCTGCTAGTTCGTCGATGGCAACTATGACATAGGGCAAGGGATCGTCGTTCAGCGGCAGCTTTCGGTAGTTGTAGTCCTCGATGTTCCGAGCCGCAGCTCTCGACAGAATGGAGTAGCGGCGGTCCATCTCCGCCATCACCCATCTCAGGGCGCGGAGCACTCGCTCCATGTCTGTGACCACCGGCGCTATCAGGTGGGGGAGTCCGTTGAAATGAATCAACTCCACCCTCTTGGGGTCTATCATCAGCAGCTTCAGCGCCGCCGCGGAGTTGTTGAACAGCAGGCAGGTAATGATGGAGTTGAGGCACACACTCTTGCCTGAGCCCGTGGCACCGGCGATGAGCAGGTGCGGCATGTTGTCCAGGCTGGCTGCCACAGGCTGCCCCGACACGTCCTGGCCGAGCGCCATCTTCAAGGGAGAGTCCATCGCCTGGAACACCTCGGACTCCATGACCGCTCGAAGCGAAACCAGGGAGATCTTGTCGTTGGGGACCTCGATACCTACCATGGAGCGTCCAGGGACCGGGGCCTCGACACGGATGGCCGTGGCAGCCAGGGCCAGGGCAAGATCCTTGGACAGCGAGCTTATCTTGTTGACCCGGACCTTGCGGGAGACGGTCTCGCCGTCAGGGCTCTTTCGCTCCACATATCCCGGCTCGACGCCGAACTGGGTAACCGTGGGCCCGTGATTGATTTCCACCACCTTGGCTGGCACGCCGAAGCTGCCCAGGGTCTCTTCGATGACTCTCGACTTACGCCGAGCCTCCGTTTCACTGAATGCTTCGAAAGACACCTCTTCCAGCAACTCCAGCGATGGGAACGGTCCCTCGTCAGGTCTCGGGCGCCTGCGAGGTGGCTCCAAGTCCAGCGGCGGTTGGTAGGCCACCGGACGTTCCGGCTCCCATTCCTCGTCAACCGCCGTGGGGGGCACCTCTTGCTGGGCCTCCGCCGGAGCCTCTTGCTGCTCCTCCAGACCCTCCAGGTAGGGAGTCACGTGATCCTGATAGATGGACGCTGCCCTCGCACTCAGGGCGGTTGCTGCGTCTCGCATCTGCGCAGGGGATATGCTCACCACGAGGAAGACGCCTGCGAGAGCCAGGAGCAGCAGGACCAGGAAGGCACCAATGTCTCCCAAAGTGGTGTACAAAGCCGTGCTGATGGCCCACCCGACGTGGCCGCCCCCTCGACCCTCCTGGGCCAGGAGAAGGGGATCCGGGTAAAAGAAGTGAAACAGACCCAGAATGCTGAGGAAGAGCAGGAATCCACCGGCAACCCTCAGGCGTGATACCGCCAGGAGCGACTCGAGGTTGCGCAGCAGCAAGACCGCCCCCACCACGATCATGGCCAGAGCCACGAGAAAGGCACCCCATCCGAATATCCATCGCAGCAGCAAGGACCAGCTATCTATGAGAAGCCCCTGTACGCGACCGACAGAGAGCAGGTTCAACAGCGTGATGCCGCCGATAGCCATCAACAGCAAGCCCACGATCTCCTCTCGCAGACGGGGCTCAAGGCTGATGGGAAAGCGTTCCCGTAGGGGTGTCTTCTTGTTCTTGGTAGCCTTTCGCGCCATCGAAACGTGTCCGAGCGATGCTCCGCGCTGGATCTCCGACTGCCGTACTTCAGAACGTTCTCCGCTGGCGAATGTGCCAGTCCGCGCAGAGTCAACTCGCGCGCGGAGGTGCCAATCTGAGCGCCGAAACGTGCCCAATCATCGTATTATACGCCACCAGAAGCGCTTGTCAAGAGTACGCGAGGCCTTGCGCGCCCTGCTCCGCAATGGCTAACCACTGCCATGTCGAGGCAAATGAGGGCCTCCTCGAGGCTCTGCATCCCCGAACAGCGCAGTTGCCTTGTCCACTCAGGCCCTGGCGTTGGTGGGCTCGGCCCGCAGGACCTTGTGAAGCATTCGATAGCGTTGCCGAAGAACCCGGAATGCAGGAGCGAGAGGCCGTCGGCATGCCACTGGGCCATCGTTCTCAGTGGCATCTTGCCCCCTGCAAAAAGGGCCAACCCAGACTTCGGTCAGCCCAAGATTTTGGTGTTCAGGAGCCACCCATCGGATTCGAACCGATGACCTAGCGCTTACGAGGCGCTTGCTCTACCGACTGAGCTAGGGTGGCTCAGATGGGCCGTGCTGGACTCGAACCAGCGACACCCTGCTTAAAAGGCAGGTGCTCTAACCAGGCTGAGCTAACGGCCCGCCAGGGGCAAACCCCTAGGCGTAGTATAGCACAGGGGGGAGCGGATTTCAACCTCGAATGAGGCAGAAGAGACTGAGATCGGCTCGTATCTGAGCGCACCGCAGTAGGTGTGGTGTTACCCTGCCGGATCTGCGCGATCTGGTCACCGAGCGGGAGACATGTTGACTTCGCCGGTCGGGTGTGTGTTCGGCGCCTTAGTGCCGACGCCCATCGCAGAGGTGAAGCGGCTCTCCTGCGCGCCCAGGCACCGTATTGTTGACTTTTGACCTACGGCTTCGTACAATCAGTCAAACCCCGCGGAGGCGTCGATCCCATGGCCAAGAAGCTGATGCTCATCGATGGACACGCGTTGGCCTATCGCGGCTTCTTCGCTTTGCCCGTGGACGGGTTCTCCACTTCCAAGGGCGAACTGACCAATGCTGTCTATGGCTTCACCATGATGCTCCTCCAGGCGCTGCAGGCTGAGAAACCAGACTACATTGCTGTCGCTTTCGATGCCCCGGTAGCCACTTTTCGTCACGAGGAGTTCGAGGGGTATAAGGCCCACCGCCCGCCGATGCAGGAGGAGATGCGCAGCCAGATGGACCGCATCCGGGAGGTGGTCCGGGCGATGAACATCCCCGCTTTCGAACTCCCCGGCTACGAAGCCGATGATCTCATTGGCGCTCTGGCACTGCAAGCTAGCGATGCCGGGACCGAGACAGTCATCGTCACGGGTGATAATGACACCCTCCAGCTGGTCTCGCCCACAGTGAAGGTGATGACGCCAGGGGGACAAAGCCAGAGGTTCTCGGAGGCCAGGCTGTACGACGAAAAGGCAGTGCGAGAGAAGTACGGCATCGATCCCACGTTGCTCGCCGACTACAAAGGACTGGTGGGCGACAAGACAGACAACATCCCCGGCGTAGCCGGCGTGGGGGACAAAACCGCCCGGGAACTGATTCAGCGCTACGGCACTGTAGAGCAGATATACGAGCATCTAGAGGAGATCGAGTCTGGCAGGGCGAGAAAGGCCCTAGCGGGTCAGGAGAAGCAGGCCCTGCTCAGCAAGCACCTGGCCACCATCGTGACAGATGTGCCCATTGGCTTAGATCTCGAGAAGTGCCGTACAGGCGATTACGACCGCGACGCAGTGACCGAGCTTTTCCGCGAGCTAGAGTTCAGAAGCCTCGTCCAGAGGCTGCCCTCGAGCGAGCGAGAGCGGCCGAGACAGATGACGTTGTTCGGTCGGGAGCCACTAGCGGCGGAGGCATCGGTAGCGGTTACTACGGAGGGGCAGTTGGTCTCGCTGGTCTCCGAACTCTCCCGGGCGGCGCGGATCGCCATCGATGTGGAAACGACCAGCACGGATGCCATGAAGGCGGACCTGGTGGGTCTCTCCTTCGCAGCAGAGCCGGGCCGAGGTTACTATGTGCCTGTGGGTCACCTGCTCGCCCAGGGCTCGGCCGGGCAGTTGCCCCTGGGATTGGTGGTGGAACGTCTGGGTCCGGTGCTGGAGAACCCGAAGGTGGCAAAGGTTGCCCACAACGGGAAGTACGACCTCACGGTCCTGAAGCGCCACGGGATTAAAGTGCGCGGCCTGGACTTCGACACCATGATCGCAGCCTATCTCCTGGAGCCATCGCGGCGGGGATTCGGACTGAAGGATCTGGCTTGGAGCAAGCTCGGCCTGGAGATGAAGCCCATCACTGATCTCATCGGGAAAGGCCGAAGTCAGATCACATTGGCCCAGGTTTCCATCGCTGACACCGCTGGCTACGCGGGGGCCGATGCTGATGCTACAATGCGGCTGGTCAATGTGCTGGAGAAGGAGCTACGGGAGCAAGAACAGTGGGATCTGTTCCGCGACGTGGAGATGCCCCTGGTGCAAGTGCTCATGGACATGGAGATGGTCGGCGTGGCGCTGGACACAGATGAACTGATGGATATCTCGACGAGCATGCACAGGCGCATCGTGGAACTGGAGAAGCAGATCCAAGGCCTGGCAGGCCGTCCCTTCAATTTGAGCTCCACCCAGCAACTAGGGCAGATCCTTTTCGATGAAATGGGACTGCCTGTCAGGGCGAAGACCAAGACCGGGTTCTCCACCAGAGCGAGTGTGTTGGAGGAGTTGAAGAGCCTGCATCCCATCATCGACCTCATCCTGGAGCATCGACAGCTGACCAAGATCAAGTCTACCTACGTGGATGCCCTACCCCTTTTGGTGAACCGGGAGACGGGCAGAGTGCATACCTCGTACAATCAAACGGGCACGGTGACAGGCCGGCTCTCTTCCAGCGATCCCAACCTGCAGAACATCCCCGTGCGCACGGAACTGGGCCGGCATGTACGCTGTGCCTTCGTGTCTCAAGAGGGCTGGCTGCTACTGGGGGCGGACTACTCTCAGGTGGAGCTGCGTATCCTTGCCCACATCTGCCAGGATCCGAACCTCCTGGCTGCGTTCGATCGCGGCGAGGACATCCATGCCAGCACCGCCGCCGCCGTATTCGAGGTGCCCTTGTCCGATGTCACCCCAGAGATGCGTCGTATCGCTAAGACCATCAATTTCGGCATCATTTACGGGATGGGCGAGTACGGTCTATCACAGAGAACTAGTCTGTCCGTGGAGCAGTCTCGGAAGTTCATAGACAACTACTTCGCGCGCTATGAGAAGGTGCGTGACTATGTGGAAGAGACCAAGGCGGGGGCACGGGAGCTGGGCTACGTGTCCACCCTCCTGGGGCGGCGCAGGTATTTCCCGGAGTTGCGGACGAGCAGCAGAGCCCACACGGGAGTGAAGCACGCCTCTGAGCGTGAGGCGATCAACATGCCCATTCAGGGTTCCGCTGCCGACATCCTCAAGATCGCCATGGTGCACCTGCATGACGCTCTGCAGAAGGAGAACTTCGCTGCCAGGATGATTCTCCAGGTGCACGATGAACTGGTGCTGGAGGTGCCAGGAGAGGAGTTGTCTCCTGTGGCGAACCTGGTGCGCTCAGTGATGGAGAGCGCCTGGGACCTCGATGCGTCGCTGAGGGTGGACACAATGGTTGGCGAGAACTGGGAGCAGATGGAGGCCTACCAGGTCTAGACGTGCTATTAGAACTGTCAGGTGAGATAGGGAAGCTGGTTCAGCAGGCCATTGTGGCCGCACAGGAGGCTGGCGAACTGCCAGCGTTCGATGTTCCGCAGTTGGTGGTGGAGCGACCGCAACGAGAGGAACACGGAGATTACGCGGCCACGGCCGGTCTACAGCTTGCTGGGGTGGCACGCATGCCCCCCCTGCGCATAGCCGAAATCATCGCCTCTCGGCTGCCAGACTCCGAGTTCATCTCTCAGGTGGAGGTGGCTCGGCCTGGTTTCATCAACTTCAGACTGGACGAGGGGTGGCTGGCCAGGCAGGTCGACGAGATACTGGGCGCAGGAGAGGGCTACGGCAAGCTCACGCTGGGCCGGGGGCAGAAGGTACAGGTAGAGTACGTCAGCGCCAACCCTACAGGTCCCCTGCACGTAGGGTCCGGACGGAATGCGGCCATTGGAGATAGCCTGGCCAACGTCCTGGAGGCCGCCGGCTATGAGGTTCAGAGAGAGTTCTACATCAACGATGCAGGCACGCAAATGAGGGTCTTCAGCGAGAGTCTGTACGCTCGCTATGCCCAGGCACTGGGTCGCGATATGCCCATCCCTGACGGTGGCTATGCGGGTGCCTACGTCACGGAGATGGGTGACGAGGTAGCCAGTCAGGAGGGAAGCAGGTACTTGGATATGCCCCGCGACGAGGCGGTAGATGCTCTCTATGATGCGGGCCGGGAGAAGATGCTGGCTTCCATGCGCGATGATCTCAGCCTGATGGGCGTGAGGTATGATCGGTGGTTTTCCGAGAGGAGCCTTTACCAAGATGGGCTCTTTGACAAGGTGAAGGCCTTTCTCGAGGCGAGAGGATACATCGCCCACAGGGATGGGGCGGTGTGGTTCACCTCTAGCGAGTTGGGCGATGACAAGGACAACGTCCTCGTCCGATCCGATGGAGAGCCCGGCTACCTGGCCTCGGACATAGCCTATCACTATGATAAGTTCATCCTGCGGGGGTTCGATAGAGTGATAGACGTGTGGGGAGCCGATCATCATGGTCATGTACCGCGCATGAAGGCGGCCATGAAAGCCATAGGCGTGGATCCCGAGAGGCTGGTGCTTCTGCTCTACCAGTTGGTCACTTTGAGGCGCGGAGGGGAGATCGTACGGTTGTCCAAGCGCACTGGCGACATCATCACTCTGCGAGAGGTGCTCAAGGAGATTGGCCCTGATGCGGTGCGTTTCCTCCTCCTGGCTCGTGCTGCGGACAGTCAGATGGACCTGGATCTTGACCTGGCCAAGGAGCAGTCCAGTGAAAACCCGGTGTACTACGTGCAGTACGCACACGCCCGTATCGTCAGCATAACGCGCCACGCCGGGCACATAGACTTCATGGATGGCGATGTTTCGTTGCTCGTCCACCCTGCGGAACTGGCTTTGATTCGACACATGTTACGCTTGCCGGAGGTAGTGGAGAAGGCGGCAACCGGTCTGAGCCCACATCACTTGCCGTACTATGCCCTGGAATTGGCGGGCGCCTTCCACCCCTTCTACAAGCAATGTCGGGTGGTCTCTTCCCTTCCCGAGGACGTTCCCCTGAACAAGGCACGACTGAAGCTCGTGGCGGCGGCACAGATCGTGCTGGCGCGCGTCCTGGCCCTGATGGGTGTCAGCGCCCCGGAGAGCATGTAGGACGGCACGCTGGCGCACCAGACTGGATCCTCCGGTTGACTTTGTCCCCTCTCCACCCTATACTCCAGGTGAACCGGGCGGATAGCTCAGCCGGGAGAGCGCTTCCCTTACAAGGAAGAGGTCGCAGGTTCGAGCCCTGTTCCGCCCATTGTCCTCCTTCAATGCCGGTGCACTGTCGAGTTGAGGCATGTCTATCGCAAAGGCGCAGGATCTGGTTCTGCTCCTCGGTAAGGACGGCAAACGATTCATCGTGCGCTTGAGCCCCGGGGAGTCGTTGCACACCCATCGGGGGTTCATCAAACATGACGACATGCTGGGCCAGCCCTTCGGAGCCCAGCTGACCTCCCATTTGGGCTACCCCTTCTACCTCCTCCGCCCTTCCATCCACGACCTCATCATGAACGTCAAGCGAGAGAGCCAGATCATCTACCCCAAAGAGAGTGGGTACGTGCTGCTGAAGATGAATATCCTGCCCGGTTCCAGGGTCATCGAGGCTGGTACCGGCAGCGGCGCCATGACCATCGCTCTGGCCAGAGGAGTGATGCCCTCCGGCAGGGTCTACTCCTACGACAGGCGCCAGGACATGATCGATCTGGCCACGCGTAACCTCTCCAGAGTCGGGGTGTTGGACTTGGTGGACCTGAAGTGCCAGGGCATCGCTGAGGGGTTCGAGGAGAAGGAAGTAGATGCGCTATTCATGGACGTGCGCGAGCCCCAGCTCTACGTTGGCAGGGTCAAGGAGGCTCTGGCGCCGGGCAGCTACTTCGGCGCCCTGGTGCCCACCACCAACCAGGTCTCAGCCCTGCTGGAGGAATTGGAGCTCAGGGGTTTTGTCGATCTGGAGGTGAGCGAGATGCTCTTGCGTCACTACAAAACGGTGGCGGCCCGGCTGCGGCCAGAGGATCGGATGGTCGCCCACACCGGCTATCTGGTGTTCGCCCGTCCGCTGACGGAGCAGTGATGGCTGAAGCCAAGGTTAAGGTAGTTACCGACAGCACGTGTGATCTCTCTCGCGCTGAGGCACACAGCCTGGGGATCGTGATGGTTCCTCTGCCCGTCAGCTTTGGACCCGAGGTCTACTACAACGGGGAACTGTCCCAAGACGAGTACTGGGAGAAGGCCCAGGGACCCTTCTGGCCCAAGACCTCGCAGCCTTCCGGCGGTGCGTTCGAGGAGGTGTTTGCACGCTACGTTGAGGCGGGATACGACGTACTGTGTGTGACCCTCTTGAGTCACTACAGCGGGACGTATGGGACTGCCTGCGCTGCGGCCCGCAGGTTCGGCGAAAGGATATCGGTCATCGACTCTGGCACTGTGTCGGCAGGGCTGGCGTGGCAGGCCATAGCTGCAGCAGAGGCTGCCGCGCAGGGGGTGGGGCGAGAGGCCATAGTGGATCTTATCAGGGATATGGCCCGCAGGATCCGTTTCTATGTTGCGCTGGATACCATCGAGAACGTGAGGAAAGGCGGTAGGTTGGCCAGACTGATGCCCATCATGGGCCGACTGATGCGTGTGTTCGATCTCAAGATTGTGCTTGTTGTGGCCGATGGCGAGCTGAGTCTGGTAGGAGCGGCCCATTCGTACGAGGGGGCAGTGGAGCGAGTGCAGGATGATACTCTGGCGCGTGCGCCACTGGAGAAGATCGCTGTGTTCCACACCCGGGCACCGGAAAGAGCCTCCGCGTTTGCCGACACTCTGGCCGCGATGGTTGGACTGGACAGAGATCAGATACGCGTGGTGGAAGGTGGCCCGGTCCTGGCCTGTCACGCGGCCCCAAGGTGATGGGCGCCTTCCTGCTGAGCAAGTCTTACCCGGCTTGAGAGATGCGACCGTGGGTGCAGCTCGGTCGTAGGGGAGCGCGAGAGGCCATTGCCCTGTTGGCCCGTTGACGCGCGGCCGGCGTTTGGTGCTCCCACCCCGCAGAAGACGACCACGGAGGACGATCATGTTTCGAAGGCGACGTTTTCGACC